>JAGMDF010000020.1 GCA_023128825.1 Caldifarciminota bacterium
CGTTTCACCGGCAGGGAGTTGACGCAATCGTCAGCCGTCTAAAGGAACTCAGGGAGCGCTTCGGTCTCAGGGAGGTTTACGCGGATTCCTCTCATCCGTTTGAGAACTCAAGGCTCAGGGATGAGGGCTTTGCGGTATGGGGCCGTGCATCCGCTGATGCCTCAGAAACACTTGGGGTGCCGTTCGTGTCGTTTAAGGAGGAGGGGGTCTCCATCCTCTCCTATCTTTTCGAAAAAGGTCGGATTCGCATCCCTGAGCGCCATACTACCCTTATCCGCCAGCTTCGCACCTGGCGCAGGGATGCTCAGGGCCACATCGTCAAGAAGGACGACCACTTCCCTGACGCGCTTATAGCAGCGATGATGAAGCTGAAGATACAAGGGATAGGTGGTAGTGGACGCCGGAGAATTGCCACAACAAAACGACGCTTATTTGCCTCCAATTAATGGGGGGCTTGACAAACTAAGAGGGAAGTTTATAATGCATCAAAATGGCAATCAAGGAGAAGGAGGAAACTCCATGAGTGGAAACAGCGGACATCTTGCAGAGCGTAGTGGAAGGATGGCTATGCTCTTTGAAGATTTAGCTCCAGCGGTCCTCGCAGATAAGTTCGCGTTTCAAATGGAGAGATCTCCTAAGAGAGAAAAATGGATAGCCAGATTTTCTGCACAGGCCCTTTTGGCAGGATTTTACCTTCAGCATTTGACAGATTATGACCGTATGTTTAAGGTCGTTTTTCAGGTCGATTCTGATGATTATTCTAGGCTTCCTGACGCTGAGATAATCAATGTGCAACAACGAGAGGCGAAAAATCAATATTGGCTTGATGTTGAACTTGCCGAGAGTTTCAATAGGTTAGGTCGACGGATTTCGACCCTACAGGAATTGGAAGTTCTTACCAAATTGCTTAGGGATACACAACGAAGGATATCCAGGCGTCAAGAGGATTACACGGAATTCGACGCCCAGATTTCTTTTTTTGACGAACCCATGAAGTTTGTATTGAAGATTAACGAAGTGCTTGGTCCGTTTGTTTATTTGAGCGGAGAATTCGAGGATGAAGACTTTGTAGCAGAAGGAAGCTTCCACATTCGCACGAAACCTAAAGCAATATCCGCCAATGCTATTTCCCTATAGCGGGGTATTTTTTGTTTCCTGAAATCGAGCTTACGGGGTTTAGACTCCTAGAGGTCAAGCTTGAGCATTTTCCTTCTGTACCCCTATCTGAAACTAGTGGTAAGTCGTTAATGACACTTGACAGTAGGCTGCAATTAAACAAACAGGATAACACCCTTGTCCGTTTGTTATTTTACTCAGAAATGATTATTCTGTCTTTAAAACTTGTAGTGGTCAGTGAATCGCGATTCAAGAAAACGGGGGGGTTTACTAATGAAGAAGTTAACTCGGACGAGACCGTAAAGCTGTTGATTGATAAGATTTTGTCTAAACACTTGACTGTCGTGAAATCGCTAGTGGATGATTCAGGATACAAGATACCGAAGCTTCCTGAAACAATTGAGGAATTCGAAAGGCAATCTGTAGATGACTCTGAAAGTTCAACTTAAGCAGACGACCGATCAGAGAATACTTTCGGCACTACAAAATATCAAGCCGCTGGTTGATGATTTGTGTCAACATCTTGTCAGTGAGTGCTTTTTAAGAAAGCTTTGGGCTGAACTCATAGACGAATTTCGATCCGAATATGACGTATTGGGGACAATCAGCTTGACTTACGTTTATTCTCATCTCCTTAGAGAAGAGCAGCGAAGAGGCTTTTCGCAACAAATTGTGCAAGACTACATTGACATTTTTATCTTCGCCCACAGTCAGGCGGACGGTAGTTTGCAACAATTGATAGGAGCCGTTCCGGAAGGGTTAGTCTTTCACCTTCTCAATAGACATCCCGATTCCGTCGGGCAAGCTCAACGGGAAGTTCACATAGAGATCGACAACAATGGTGATGTTTGGAGGAGTAACGTCTCAGAGAGGTCGGAAGCCCGATCCCTGGATGTGGCGTTTTGGGACTCTACCGGATTAAAAGGTCGTGGCTTTGAGTGCAAGATCGCCCATGTAGCATGGGACTCACACCTTGCGGTAGTCGAGCTTCTTTCTACCATTTATGAAAAGACAGGAGGATGCTTCGAAACGGTACTGTTCTCTTTCTGTAAGACCGCAAACGCTGTTAAGAAGTTCTTAAATCAGAATTTGGAAGACGAATCTGCGCGGAATCGCCTCGATTTCATCAAGTTCATAGGCTATGAACACCTCGCAGATTTTGACGGCACAACATCTTGCTGCGGCGGTTCACCACAAAGCTGCTTACCCGGTGGTTCAGCTCCTCGACTTACCACCTAAAACTTCCCTGACGCGCTTATAGCCGCGATGATGAAGCTTAAGATACAAGGGATAGGAACGTATAGAAAATCCCGATTGTACACCAGGGGTCGCCGACGGTTTCTTCCACCTTCTGCTTGATCCAAAAGCTCAGGCCATTAATCGCTGATCTTTTAGGGTAAAAAGAGGCGCAGCTTCAGGCTGCGCCTCATCGATATTCTAACCTTGGGGGTTTTCAGGAAAGAGAAGCCGGGATGCGTGGCCTCAACGAGGTCTCAAAGAATCGAATGGTATGTCCGCCGTATTCCTCCTGGATTAAGAATCTTAAGGAGTTGCTCACACGGTAGACAAAGAGTTCTATAATCACGTCATCGGTTTTTGGATCACGTTTTACGTGAAGGCCTTTGACGTCCGGATGGTTGAGTACCAGCATGTTTGATCCAAACTCAATGATCACGTTGCTGAACAGGTTCTCTTGGCTCGAAATGAGCTCTCTTTCCTCCCAGTATTGTTTAGTACTCCTCGCCATCTTTTCCTCTCTTGAACATTTCAGGTGCTTTTACTCGAGCGACTTACCTAAACCTGCGGCGGGGGTGGCGGCATGGGATCAGGATACGGAGGATCAGGAAAAGGTCCTCCTGTATCGAAGGTATCATCAGGATCCGCTACATAACCAGACTCGCCGGTTGGTGAATCCAATTGCGTAGGTGTTGTAGCCGCGACCAATGGGACTATCATTCCTATAACGGCCAGGGTCAAGAGTGCCGCCCCGAGCAGTTTCTTCCACGTTCTGTGCATATTATTCTCCTTTTGTTTTGCAGGTTGCTCAATTGCGTTAAAGTAGACAAGCAAGGTCCGGGCCAATTCTATAAGGTCCTGATTTTAAGTGGCTTACAGATATATGCTTGATAGTGGGGGTGGTTTGGGATGCAAAAGTGTCATATATATGCGACATGCGTATATCCATATACTGCTAATAGTCAACCCAAAGGCCACTTGAATGTGCATGGAAACTGTCACATTATTGCGACAGTCCTATCTTGGTTTACGTGGGATCTCGTAGCATTTGAGGAGGCGTGAGAGGTGCTGACGGGAGATGCCAAGGCGTCGTGCGGTTCGCGTTACGTTGCCCCTGGTTTCAAACAGGGTGCGTCTTATAAGCTCCTTCTCCTCGATTTGGCGGGCCTCGCGCAGGGTTTTGGTGGTATGTGGCACCACCGGGAAGAATCGCTGATCCAGGAGGTCTCGTGTAATAACCCTGCCGCGAGCCAGCAGGATTGCCCGTTCAATTACGTTTGCAAGCTCCCGGATGTTGCCTGGCCAGGGGTAGGTAATGAGGGCTTGCATTACATCATTCGCTATCTCTGTTACATTCTTGTTGAATTCGGTTGAGAACTTTTTAAGGAAGAAGTTGATAAACTCCGGGATGTCTTCTCTTCGTTCGCGCAGAGGCGGGAGTGAGAGGGTAACCGTGTTTATACGGAAGTAGAGGTCGTCGCGGAAGCGTCCTTCACGAACCTCATCTTTGAGGTCGCGGTTGGTTGCGACGATGAACCTGAGATTGACATATCTTTTCTTCGATTCTCCCAGGCGGCGGATTATCCGTTCTTCGATTACCTCCAGTAGCTTGGCTTGCATGGCCAGGGATGTGTTGGTAATTTCGTCAAAGAAGACGGTTGAGCCGTCTGCCGCCTCCAGAAGCCCCAGACGGTCCTCGGTCGCGCCGGTATAGGCCCCTTTGCGGTGGCCGAAGAGTTCGGATTCAAAGACCCCTTCCGGCAGGATTCCGCAGTTTATGGAGCAGAACTCCCGTTTGCGCCGCGGACTTTGTTCATGAATCATGTTGGCGAACACCCCCTTGCCTGTACCTGTTTCTCCCTCAAGAAGGATGTTGGTATCGGATTGAGCTATCCGCTCAAGCTGGCTGCAGAGTTTGCTTATGGCAGGGGAGGTGCCTATAACGATCCCTGTCTCTTCCCATGGTTTTCTTTTGCGGGCAAGCACCAACTCCTCTCTCAGCCTTGCAAACTCAGCCGATTTATCGATAGTCGCCGCCAGAAGGTTGCCAAGTGCGTCGAAGTAGAGGGTTTTTTCGGCATCAAAGAGACCTATTTCGCGGCTGTCCAGATAGATAGTCCCTATCAACTTCTCGCTCGTTCTGAGTGGGATACACATGAGGGAGCGGATATCATTCAACATGATGCTCTGGGAACGGTTGAAGCGTCCGTCCTTGGTGGCGTCAGGTGTGTAGATGGACTTCAGGCCATGCTGAATGCGTCTGATAACGGTACGGGAGATGCGTCGGGCATCGTGCGTAGTTGTTGTATCCATTCGTTTTGAAGCGACGGAGTAAAGCTCGTCTTCATCCATCATAAAGACCATCCCCCGTTCTGCTCCGGTTAGTTCCAGAACTATAGCGAGAAGATCGAGCATGAAGTTTTCCTCCCCAAGCCGGTAGTTTATCAGTTCACTTACGCGCTTGAGGCTTTTAAGATATTCGGTCGGGAGCCCGGCTTGCTTCCGCCAGTCTGCGAAATGCTCGGCGCGGAAGCTTTTGATTCTCTGAAGATTCCTTGCCGCTCCGATACGCTCGAAGATTATCTGCGCCTCCTGTAATATCGAGATAGATTCCTCTGTGTAGCCTGTTTTTTCAAACATCGCCTCCGCAATTGTATAGAGGCTAAGACCTTGTTCATAGAGCGCCTCCTGGGACTTTAATACTTCCGCGCTCTCGTGAAGCTTGACTAGTCCCTCTCGGAACCTGTCAGAGGCTATTAACGCTCGCCCAAGGAGACGAAGTGTCTTTCCGCGCAAATTCTCGAAGCCGTTTTTCTCTATCCCCTTAATCAACTCGGAGGCAGATTTTACTGCATCCTTCCCTTCCCAAAGACTTATCTCTGTTTCAAGCAGCCCGACGTGAAATTCGGCATATACATCGCCTTTTTTATCCAAGAGGGATTTACACCCCTTGAGCAGTTTTTTGGCCCCAGAGTAATCACCCTCGGCAAGGCTTATCCGACAATGAGTGATTCCTATCCATGGAAGTACGGATTCATCGCCGCGCGAGGAGGCAAGTGCCTTTGCCTTCACAAGCATACGTTTCGCGGGGAGAGGCCTGCCTTTTAGTCGATGGAGCTCGGCCCAACTCTGTAGAACGTATGGGGCAAGGGAGTTTAAAGAAGAGGTTTTCTGCGTGGCTTGCCAGAGTTCAAGATGCCCTTGTTCGGCTCTTTCCCAGTCGCCGATATCCATTGATCGCTGGGCCTCGAACAGAGCGAGCAGCGCGATCTGGTATCTGTCCTTGAGCTTGCCCAGCACCTCGATTGCCTGGTGCGCTACGCTCCTCGCTTCGCGGTAGCGTCCTGCTTTAGAGAACAACTGAGCCTTGTGGTGCAGAACGCGCGAGGTCATGATGGGATACCCCATCTTCCTGGTCAGGCCCAGGGCCCGTTCTACGTGGTCTTCCGCCTCCTTAAGTCTTCCAAGGTTATTTAGTACATCGGCCACAAGAAGCGACGTTCGACAAATGGCACTCTTGTCATCTTCAATCTCGCTTAGTTCAAGGGCTGTGCGTGCGTATTTAAGTGCCTCGGAAGGATTTCTCTTCAAAAAAAGCGTCCACGCCAGATCGTATTGAACGCTGCGTTGCTCGTAGGATGAAGAGGCGATCTTCATGCTTTGCTGGAAGAAGGTTTGGGCTTGGTTCAGTTTTCCCCGCTCAAGGGCGTTCCATCCGCGTGCCGAGAGCAGTTGGTATTTAAGCGCGCTGGAAGAGTCTTTGAGAAATTCTTCACTGCGGTTGAAGAAATCCTGGGCCCGGTCGAGATCCTTCACCCTCTGATATGCCAATCCTATGCGGAGCAGGATATCCGCTTCGCTCTCAAGGTCTTCTTCGACCAGAGGCAAGGCCTGGGTGTAGAACCCCTCCGCCTCCTGAGCGTTATGTTCGATATTAGCTATACGCCCCAGTTCCAGCAGGGTTTCCATCCGCTCATTCCTGGCAGGTTTAGCACTCAGGGCATCCTTAAGGAACCCGCGTGCCTGGTCGAAGTCGTAGGCGGCGGCCAAACGCTTGGCAGCAGGAACCAGATAGCGGCGGGCTTTTACCATTACGCCCGCTTTAAAATAAAGCGAAGCAAGGTGAACAAGATAGGAGTTATCCCAAGCTGATGGATCCTCGTTCCAAATCTCCCTGCACATATCCTCCAACGCCTCAGCCAGTTTCTTACTCAGGTTTTTTTTGTCTTTAGCTGCAAGTGCGGCTGATGCGTATTGCCCCACAAGATCGTTCTTAAGTTCATAGTGAGGGACGTTCCGGTAGGGGAAGGAATGCACGAGCCCCACGTTAGTCAGGTTCAAGAGGATCAATGGGGTATCGGATTTGCCCAGGGCGCTCTGCAGCAGCGGGGAGGGCAACGGTCCTTCAGCCGTTGCCAGCGTTGAAAGAACCAGTTTTGATTCCTCGGGGAGTCCCTCTATCCTTGCACCCAGCCACTCTGCTAGCTTTTCAGCCAGGTTCTTTTCTTCAACCGGGGATTCGTAGACCCATCGTTTCTTTCTACGTAGCCATCCTTCATGGTAGAGCACCTCGAGAAGTTCGTTCATGCGTCTTGGGTTTCCCTCCCCTATTGATGTCAGAGCGCTTGCAAGGGCGTTTTTTTCACGCAGCCCTTCAAAGGTTCGCGAGACCATCTCAAGGATTGTTTCCTCCTTGAGGGGCTTAAGCTCAATCTTGTAAGCGGAAGGATGGATACGCTGCGGGACTTGCGGGATAACAACCCCGATCTTTCCCTCAAAACCGCGGGCCAGAAAACCAAGACACTCCTCCTCATCCGGGGATAAATCAGTGGGGGCATCTATCATCACCGCATCGAGTTGTGCCTTCCTTGCAGCCTGGAAGATCATCTCGTAGCGGTGTTCCCTTTCCTCAGCATGGGTTTGCTCCCGTGCAAGTCCCAGGGCGGCGGCGAGGTGTTCAGTCAGGGAAAGATAGCCTGCGCGGCCCGTAACGAGTAAGGTGTTGTGGTGTTGGAGCAAAGCACGGAATAGAAACTCACGCAGAAGTCGGGTCTTGCCGATCCCTGAGGACCCTTCAAGGAGCAGGGCCCTCTTTTCTTCAAAGATCGATCTCTCAAGTTCAGAAAGCTCCTCCTCTCGTCCACCAAAGCAAAGCCTGGGTGCGATACCTGGTTGCTCAACCTCAATCCTTTCCTTCTTCTCGATCAATTTCTCGATTACCGTCAGGATTTCTCCAGCGGCGGGACGCAGCGCCGGGTCGGGTTGAAGCATCCTGAGTATGAGTTCTTCGGTATCACCCCATATCTCAGGCTTCTGTTTGCTGAATCCGGGTGGTGTCTTGAATTTTGCCCGTATAAGATCGGGGAGGGATTTCTTGCCCCACAGTATCTTCCCCGTCAATCCCTCGTAGGCCATCGCTCCAAGCGAGTAAACGTCTGCCGCAGGGCTCATCTCCCTGCCCAGGAACAGCTCGGGTGCCACGTAGTCAAGGGTGCCTCGCGGCTCTGCGGTGTGGCTGAGTAGATAATCCTCTGCAAAGCCGAAGTCCAAAAGCACCGGTTTTCCATTTTCTTGGACAAGAAGATTGGCGGGCTTTATGTCGGCATGGACTACCCCCTCCTGATGGATGTCTGCAAGGGTGATTGCCCCCTCGCCCAGAACGCCGAGGAAAAGCTCGATGAATCCGGGCTCTGAACGATGCTCGTCCATGAAACGGTTGAAAGGCTTCCCCTTGATCAACTCCATCGTGAAGTATGGACACCCCTTATAAAATCCCGACTCGTACACCCGCACGATCCCGGGGTGGTCCAGGCGTGCAAGGATAGCGAACTCCTGCTCCAACCTGTGCGTCGGGTCTTGCCGTGTGGCAAGTTTGAACGCCAGTTCCTTGCCTGTGGTTTCATTCTTTACAGCCAGGACCACGCTTCCCGCCCCCTCGCCCAGCTTTTTGAGTTGTGTAAAGCCGTTCGGCAGGTCGTAATTCTTGCTGGGTCGTTTAGGCATACATGTAATATAAACGAGACATCACAAAAAGTCAACCCCCTGTGGCCGAGTTATCCACACCGCCGGCCCGATCGCATAATTTTGATAAAATATCGCATTTCATTTAGATATTACCTCATTGCAGATAAACTCCGCACTCTTGACAAGTCATTCCATCTGACTATGATTCAATTACAGTCAAATTATAGAGGAAGGATTTTAAAAGGAGATCGAGTCCTCATGAATGACATTTTTTGGAAGAGGAAACGGTGAGCCTTTTAGAAAAAGCCAGCGAGGCCTTGAGGAGGGGCGAAAGGTCCTCAGCGCTCGCCTTCGCTTTGGAGGGCGTGAAGTACGAATGCTCACCGTCCGATGCCGTCGAGCTTAACCGGATAGCAGCGGAGGCGCTACTCGCAGAGGGCCGACTCAGGCGCGCCCGAACGTACGCGGAGATCGCACGCCAGACTGCCCACACCACCGGCGATTACCGTCTTGGCTACGCAAGCGCCGTGACCTTGGGTAAGGTCTTTGCCCGAATGAATCAGTACGCCGCCGCCGACCAGATGTGGAGCGAGGCCCTGACCCTTGCCGGGGCGAACAAGGATCTGCGCCTGCAGGGGCTGGTGCTTTTGAACATGGCCATCCTTGACCAGCGCCGCGGCAACCACCGCCGAGCTCTCAATACACTCCGAACCGTCAGCAGGAACTTCAAGAAGGCAAACGCCTTAAGACCCCTGGCTATCTGCTACAGTCGAATGGCTTTATCATTTGTAGAAGAAGAAAATCTTGACAACGCGATTAAAAACACGAAGAGCCTTGAACTTCTCGCCGATCAGCTGGAGGACAAAGGCCTTATGGCCAGCGCCTTCTTCCGAAGGGGCTCGATCTATCTCAAGCAGGACAGGTTTTCCCAGGCCCTTCCCCCAATCCAGGAATCCGCCAGCCTCTTCAGGAAGCTCGGTGATCTCAAGAACCTGGCACTGGTTCTGTGCGATCTCGCAAGGGTATATATGAATCTGGAGGATATGGATAAGGCCGATCCGCCCATCAAGGAGGCAGCCGAGCTGGCCGAGGAGATCGAGTCCGAGGACGTTTCCTGCAAGATTAAGATAACCATTGCGGAGAAGGCAGCCTTCAGCGGTGCATGGGAGAAGGCTAAAGGTTACTACCAGGAGGCCCTGAGGAAAACCGAGGCGATCAACAACGAGGATCGTTTCCGCGTATTGCATGAAAGCCTTACAGAGAGCATAAGGAAACTCGGATTAGATCTACCCGGTCTTGAAGATCTACTGGTGCAAGCCAAGGAGGGCTACGTGCGTTTGGGGCTGACAAGGGAAGCGGAAGAGACAGAGCGTTGGCTCGCTCAAATTCCCTGACAGACTAAGAACCTAACTCCCTTAACAACCCAAGGAGGATAACATGAAGCGCGTAGCTTTGGCTTTTGCCGCGCTCGTTTTTTTTGGGCTTATGGTAAGCCCTCTCTTTGCAGACTGCACTGAAGAAGACATCCACAATGCGGTCGCTCAATGGGCAGGCGTTCCGCCTGCGTCTATAACCGACGTAACCCTTCTGGACGGTCTGGGGGGTAGATTATGGCCCCAGGACGCTCCGCCCCTTATCGCTGACATCGAACAGATGTGCGGCTGCATCATCCCGCCGGAGGTCTACGAGAGATTCGCCTACGTTGACGACATAGACGAGTTCGTAGGCGTGGATGACCTGGATAAACCAAAACAGTAGTGCTGGGTTTCGGAAGCCTGCGAAGATCAACAAACCTCAAGGAGGCAAATCAAAAACTAACTTGAACTAAGACCTCAAGACTGTCAGTGGATCCCGGTCGGGCTTGCGCCCGGCCGGGGATTTTTTTGCACTTGACTTGCGAGGTTCCCACTGTAGACTCAACGCTCTATAAGGAAAGCGTATGGAAAGAACCCTTGTGTTTAGTCTTTTGATCTTTTCCGCACTTTGGGCGGCCGATGAGCGTTTGGAAAATGCCGACAACTACTTCATCAATCGCCATAGGAATACCACCTATCTTTCAAGGTCAGCCGAACTCTGCGAGGAGGTTTTGAAAGAGAATCCTTCGGATGTCGAGGCGTTGTGGCGAATGGCGCGTAACTACTCTGCGTTTGGATACTACGAGAGTGAGACCTTCGCCAAACTCGCTTTTTACGAGAAGTGCAAGTTTTATGCCGAGCGGGCCAAGGCCGCGGACCGGGGTTCCGCGGATGCGCACTTCTGGTACGGCGTCGGCCTGTCACGTATCATACAGGTTCGTGGACTCCTCCAAGCGCTCTCTCAAGGCGGGGAGGTCAAAAAGGCGTTCCAGAAGGCGCTTGAGCTCGATCCTAACCACACGAAGGCGATGGGCGCGCTTGCAATCTGGTATCTCGAAGCGCCGCGGCTCGCCGGAGGAAACGTGGACAGATCAATCCACTGGTTCAAGAAAGGCCTCTTTATCGATCCCAACTACACCCTGCTTTATGTGTATCTTGCAAAGGCTCACGTCAAGAAGAAGGACTACGAATCTGCCCGGACTCAACTCAACAAATGCCTTGCCGTGAAGAACCCTTCCTGCCCTGCCGATTTCTACACACAGGATGAGCCGCAGGCCCGCAAGATATTAAAGGAGATAGAGGGCAAATGAGCTTCAGGGCGAGCCTTGATCCATCCACTTGACTTGCCAGGTTCCCCCTGTAGACTCACCATTATCAAGGAGGAAGCATGAAACGAGTTGTTCTGTGCGGGCTTTTGATAGTGGTCGCGCTTTGGGCGCTGGACGCGCGGCTTTCCAAGGCCGATAACTACTACCAGAACCGCCACAAGGATTACAAGGGTTATACCGATCAGATCTACAACCTGTGTAAGGAGGTTCTTTCCGAGAACGCCAACGATGCCGAAGCCCTCTGGCGCATGGCCAGGCTTTACTGTCTTTACGGCGACGACAAGACCTCAAAACAGGATAAGCTTTCCCGCTACGAGACGGCCAGGGGTTACGCACAGAAGGCCAAGGCTGCGAATGCTGCTGTCCCCGAAACCCACTTCTGGCACGGCGTAGCCCTGGGGCGCATCGGTCAGACAAAGGGCGTGCTCAACTCACTTTCGATGGCTCCCGGTATCAAGGCTGATTTTGAAAAGGCTCTCTCACTGGACCCCAAGTTTACCCCTGCCATGGACGGGCTGGCCATCTGGTATCTCGAGGTGCCCGGCTTTGCAGGCGGGGATATCAACAAGTCCGTCGAATATCTCAAGAAAGGGATAGCCATCGAACCGAGCTACTCGCTTTTGTACGTGGATTTAGCCAAGGTTTACATAAAACAGAAAAACTACTCCGCCGCCCGTGAACAGCTCAAGAGGTGTCTGGCCGTTACCAACCCTTACAACCCTGCAGACTTCTACCTTGATGATAAGCCGGACGCCCAGAAGCTTCTTGCGGAGATAGAGGGCAAATGAACATCTTTTTAATTGCCCTGATGCTTACCGCTCCAATAACGCTTGCCCAACAGATGCCGCTGAAACCTCAGGTTCCGGAGGTGAATCCGGAGGAGTTCAGTCGAGTTATAGGCCCGCTTGTTTTCCCTGCACCGGTCGTTGGAAGGATTGAGATAAAAGGCAACGAGTTTACCCATGAGGGTATCATCCGCCGCGAGCTGACCTTTGGACCGGGCGACACACTGACCCCTGAGGCGGTCGAGGAGACCCGCAACGCCATACTGAGCACCGGTGCGTTCGGCAAGGTTGACATCAAGGCGGTTGATCCTGATGCGGAGAAGAGTGACGTAGTAATCACGGTCGCTGAACGCCGCTTCCCCCTGCCTTACCCTATCGTTGGCATAGACGCCTCCACCGGATTCTACCTGGGTGCTGGCGCGCTCTACCCCAACCTTTTTGGCCGGGCGCTGCACGTGGACGTTGGAGGCGAGATCGGGTTCCGGTTCTCCACGCCTCGCTGGAAGGGTTATACCTTTGTGGAGGCCCCCCTCACCTACAACCGCTGGCACGGCGAGCAGTTAGGTTACACCTTTACCTACTTCTGGCGCAAGGACGCAGAGATCTACCGCATCGAGCACAGGGTATCATACGAGCAAACCGTGCGGCTGGTTCGTCCCTTGACCGCTTCGCTCGAGATCGGCTTCCTGCAGACCAAGGCATACGGTCTGGAATCAGACACCATGCAGTATACCTTCGCTTCGGATACAATCGACCGCTCCGTTTACTTCAAGCCAACCCTTGAACTTGACCTGCGCGACGACGCTTCCTATCCAACCAGGGGCGTTCAGGTCGTCGCCTCCTACCTCCACAATCCGGGCTACACCGAGGGCTTTCAAACCCAGCGCGCCTGCTCCCTCTCGGTTGCCGGCTACGTCCCCCTGCACGCCAGGGTCGTTCTGGCAGGCAACGTCTTCACCTACCAGCAGATAGACTCCATCCCCGTCTACCGCACCGTCTACATCGGCAAGGATCGCTTCCTTAGAGGCTGGAAGGACACCACCCAGGTTGGAGCATGTCTTTCGGTGGGTTCGGTGGAGCTGCGCTACCGGTGGCTGGATTTTTCCCTCAAGAGTCTGCCCCTTGTAGGCGGTATAGACGACTGCTGGTGGGCGGCCAGTGTTTCGTTCGACATCGCCGCCATACACGAGCCAGGGTTGCCGCCCCTCTACCTGGCCGACGTCAACGAAGACCACCCCCACGACGGGCTGCTCGCCGGTGCAGGCATCGGTCTGGGGCTTGGGCTTGGTAAGGGGTTCGTCGGCAAGCTGGAGCTTGTCTACGGTATAGGTTCGGGAACCGACCGATGTCCGCTCTCCTTGACCGTCCCGGCATACTTCGGCTGGAGGTTTTAGTAATCCTCCTTTTCGCCTGCGGCGAAAAGATCGGAGTGAAATGACCGGGTGCGGTAAAATGATTGTATAAGAAAAGGCCCCGGCGGTGCCGGGGCTAGAATGTTTTGTAATTGACTAAGAGTCTATACCCAAAATGTTTTTAACCTGTACGAATACCTTCTCCATCAGTGGACGTGGCGCTTTCCCTAATCTGTCCACGAGTCTCTCGTACGACAAGGCAGTTAAGAGACTTGGCCTCGCGACTGATTCCTTGCAAAGCCCACATTTAACGCCTTGCTTTGTGGTTATATGGACGTCATAATTATCTATCCGGTCTGTTCGCGAGCTGAGAGGTACCACAAGGACAGCAGATTCTTTGGTGTTGAATTCTGCGGTAGAAATTACCAATACAGGTCTTTCTTTAACAGGTACAGTGTTAGTATGTCCCTCGGGGATGTCGGTAATATAAGGGATTTTCGCAACCAGGACATCTCCGGGGGATATACTCATAGAGGTTTTCGTTTGCTGTGATCAATAATATCTTCTTCCTCTAGCCAAGATTTGTAGTTATCTCCGCTAATCGAAGCGAGGAAGAATTCTTCGTCCGATACTTCCAAGCTGTAGACTTCGTGTGAAACGTTTACTTGAAAAACGTAATAGGCCGAAGCCGGAATATACCGAGGGGCATGATAATTGTCTTTCTCCAGGTATTCCATCGTTTTTTGCTGAGAGGATGGTTCAGTAGTAACTTTGGGGCAAGTTTTCATTTTACCCTCCTTTTGGGCGGTTCTATTACTTGAATATCTCTGGAGACCACGAGCTGATCGTTCACCAAGAATTCTATAGTATAGGCTCCAGGTTTGGGAAAAACCATACCGTTGATAACGAAATTGAGTTCTAGCACGGAAAGCTTGTTGGCAAAGCGAAGGGGTCCCGAAAGTTTTGCTAACTCTTCCCCCTCTGGATTCAAGAATTTCAATGTTGCTTCTGCATCACCCTTATAATCTGTCAAGGCGATGTAAATGTGCATCTTAGCGTGGCGAATCGGGAAGGTCGTTGCTTTTATAGAATTGAAGAGCCCCATGAGAGATAATTTTCTCGTGTGTTCTTCCCGTATAATGTTATCACAAACAACGATGGCTTGGCAGATAGGCACTGCGCGGTTTTCTTTTTTAGAAGGTTTCTTGTTCATGCCGAATGAGTATAGTTCTTTTATTCCCACTGTCAACCCTTCCTTCGGTTTAACTCAAAGTTCATGATGTCAAACTCCTTTCCCAAATCGAAGTCTACTTCACTCCCCTGACGAACACAATATAGACGTGACGAATCCGTGGGTAGTTGCCTCAAACAACAACCACCAAGCTTGCATCGCTCGTAATTTCCGCTAAACTTAGAGTCGTGAAGCCGTTTGGATCGTGGGAGAGTTATGCCTGATTCCAAAACAACCGTGATTCATTATTTTCGTCCTCCCCATCGGCTGCTGGATATCCCCGCCGAACTTCTATACGTCGATGATGAGGTAATCGTTACCTCCCATATCCTCGAGGGCGCCTCCAAACCACTGATAATAGGGGGAGAGACCGTCATAGCGAACGGTTACAGAGCCGTGTTCGCCGAGTACAGAAAGCAATGGCACGACGTGGCGAAGATCTTTAAACCTGACGGGACTGGGGAGAGCTTTACCGGCTACTACGCCGACATAAACACGCCCTCGGAGGAACGCGACGACGGCTACTGGACCAAGGACCTGTTTCTCGATCTCTGGATATCACCTGACCGGTCAAGGATCGTGGTATTGGATGAGGACGAGTTCGACGAGGCGGTTGTCAAAGGTTGGATCACCGAGGAGGAGGCGGATAAGGCACGAGCCGAACTTCGCAGATTAATAAAACTCTTCAACCAAGGGCAGTTTCCTCCCAAGCTTTTGGAGCGGTTTTCATGATTCACCTCTTGTTTTTTCTCTCCTTGATATCGGTCAGCAAGACCTTTACCATACGCGTCTTCTCCGAGGAGCGGCCGCAGGAGGCGGTGATCTCATCAAGCCAGGGCACATACAGGATGAGAGCCGAGGGCGATTCCCTTTCGGTTAACGGCAAGCTTCAGAGCTACTTCCAGCAGATAGGCACCCAGCGTTATACCATCACAGCAGGCGAGATCACCCGCAGATACGCCGGAGGCTTCACCTTCTACGCCTCGGAAGGAGAACTCTTTATCCTCAACTACATCCCGGAGGAAGACTACCTGGCGTCGGTGGTGGCATCGGAGATGCCCGAAGGCGGTGCAGAAGCACTCAAGGCCCAGGCCGTTCTGGCACGAACTTACGCGTACAAGAACATGGGAGATCACGACCGGGGCTACGATCTTCTAGACAGCCAGCTTTCTCAGGTTTATAAGGGATTGCCCGTCAATTCGGCCTCCCTGGAAGCGGTGCGCGAGACCGCAGGGCTTGTCTTAGGATGCAAGCAAGAGATTGCCGAGGTCTACTACCACTCAACCTGCGGCGGGATGACCCTTTTGCCCTCCGACGTGTGGGAAGGGGCAAAGGATCAGCCCTATCACCGCAGGATGAAAGATACCCTGTGTTCGAACTCCCCCTTCTATGCATGGGAGGATACCTTCAGGCTGGACACGCTGGCAGCGGCCCTTGGTCTTGAGGCTTTACCTCGTTCCTTGCGTCTCGTCAAGGATACCTCCTTTACACCGGTCAAGGGATTTATCTTCTATGCGCCCGACTCGATGTATTTCGATTACAACGATGTGGTCAATCTCCTCGATCATCGCCCGAAAACGCGAAGGTTTGAGGCGGAGATCTCCGATGGCCTCCTTTTGATCCACGGGCACGGCTACGGCCACGGGGTGGGGATGTGTCAGTTCGGGGCCATGGCCATGGAGAAGGCAGGGGCAAACTACCGCGACATCCTGTTCCACTACTTCCCAGGCACCGAGCTGCTTGCCCTGTCTCGCATCTCAAAAGGGGTGAAGTGAGTGGCTGAAGAATGGTACGTTAAGGTGGTGTTTTTATTAAAAGAAGTCAGGCGCCAGGAGGCTTTTAAGGTCATTGGGGGGATCAATGTTCCTCCCCGCATAACACCTCTGCCTTCGTACGCCTGCTATCTGCACCCTGCCTGCGCCCTTGCCAGTCTTGAAAGATTCGATGAGGCCCTGGGCGCTTTGGTCGAAGGGATGCAGCGCACCAAGACCGAGGAGGGATG
>JAGMDF010000021.1 GCA_023128825.1 Caldifarciminota bacterium
CGCAATCCGCCCTACCGGGAGCGGCTGGAGAAAATTATAGGTCCAAAACAAAGAACATCCCGCGAATCCACTGCGCGTCGTCGCGGGGACCACGTGGATTGATTATGATACTTTTAATCCTTGGACTTCTTTCATTCGAGCAGCCGGAGGATTTCGCGGTTTACTACGGCATGGACATGCAGTGGGCCACCTTCTCCCGCTACTGGGACGATTGCTACGATACATCCCTTTCCGCATTTCGCACCGCTCAGGGTTCGCACGACATGTTCTACTGGTACCAGCGGTTCGAGGGCAAGGTCGAGGTGCCGTTCGCCCGAATCATGAGCATCCGCTACACCATCCAGGGCAAAAACGACCTCGATACCTCCCGTAGCCGCCACCGGCTTGATCTGGGGCTGCGGTTTGCCCCGAATCTGCGCGCCCATCTCGTTATATCGCCCTTCTACTCCAAGCGCTACGACGAGCTGGGCACAGGCCTTTACTGGCGCAAGGATAATGCCAACTGGCTCTACCTCTATGCAATCATGCAGGGGTTCAACCACAACAACAGCATGCGTCACGTGCGGCCCGGGCCGGAGCGCGACCCTTACTCCACCCTGCCCTTCCGCTTCGAGCTGGACTCGCGCGGCGAACTCGACTGGCTGCGCGCCCGGCTTCATGGAGAGCTCGGCACCCACTCCGCGCAGTACCTGGACTGGCCGGACTCCACCTGGTACACCTGGAAGCGAGACCACGACCGCTCCTGCGTCTGGGGCAGGGTAGAAGTCAAGCCGCTGGACGGCCTGTGGGTGGGCAGCAGGTTCTCCTGGCTGCGTAACCGTGCATTAACCCGCTGGCCGGAACAGGATTCACTGATCGCCGATACCCTGAGTGAGAGCTGGGTGGAGCCTTACGTATCCTGGTCCCCTACCGAACGACTGGAACTCCTGCTCGAGCACCGGTTCTGGAGGACTTATCGGGGCATGGATTCTCTGACCTACCGCCGCGACTACAACCTTTTCATGGGGCTTATCTCCTGGCAGCCGGCGCGCTGGCTCCTGCTACAGGCTGGCTTCCAGAACCAGTGGCGCTACCGCTACAACGACGAGGAGCTCATCGCCGAGCCGTGGAGCGGCATCCACGAGCGCGCGCGTCTCGTGTTCAACGTCGAGTTCCGCTTCTCCTCGGGCTTCATGTTCGTAATCCACGAGGGCATCAAGCTTACCTATTTCCCCCAAGAGACCTTCCGCAGGCCGCACAACCACACCTACGTAGAGATATACATACCCTTAAATGCTCCTTTTGTCCCCAAAGGGGACAAAAGATCGCAGGAATAAAGAGTAAAACTGGAATCACCGAGCAACCCTCTTAATTTTCCAGAAGAATCTTATTCCACTTGGTTTATTTCCACCGCATTCTTCTGTACGGTATTACCGAGTAATCCTATCTGAATTCTTGAAGATGCAACCCCACGTGACACCAAATATCTCTTGACGTATTCAGCACGCAGTCTCGCAAGATTCATGTGGTAAGTAAAATTATCAATACGTTCCCTCCGTAGTTCAGCGTTACATTTATGGCAGTACCGTGCACCTATACTATCTGGCCTTGTGCCGCAGATTGGGCAACGTAACCCTCCGTAGATTGCCCCATAAGAAGAAGCCCTTAAGATTACATGGGTGGAAGGAAATTGACGCAATTGATTTACCAGTGAATCTAACTTGGGCACGCTACGTGAGTCGGGGCTTTTCAATCCTTTTGGGAATTCAATTTCGAAAGAAAGAAAGGAATCCTTCTGGGTGGTATCCACTATGGGTGATGGGGATGTATCAGCATGGGTTACAAGGTTGACACTTATGCTATCGGCATATTTTTCCCCCATATCATCTAAATAAGCGACTTTGAACACACAAGTGTGAGTATCTGTAGGCAAGAAGGGGTTACCCTTCAAAAAGATCGTATACTCGGTGGAATCAATTGGGTTAATGAATGGTTCAAGATAGAGGGCGTTAGTATCTATTCCACAGGGGATACGAGGTGTAACGCTAACTTTTTTTGCTGGTCCATTTCCAGCATTGTATAATTTAAGGGTTATAGTTGCTGTGTTATCTTTCGACAGGTGGTGTTTATTATTGCTATATGCAACATTCGATTTAATGCGCACATTAGGCGGTGGGGCAAATCTTTCTCCAGCCAGGTAGGTTACCCCTGCGGTTAGAGAAGCAAAGAAGTTGAAAGGTTCGATAGGGTATAAAGGCTTCAACCATCCAACTCTCAATCTGAGTCCTAGTGGGAGAATATAAGGACTTGCGGCCCCTAAAGATAAATAAGTTATGCCGACTGGTTTGAACGGTTCGCCCTGCCAACCATTCCTCCAAGGGGGTGAATCAGGGTCAAAGTATGCACCAATGCCACCGAACCATTCAAAGTAAGCTAATCCCCACACGGAAGTTCTTGAAGATACGAATAACAGCGAATATTCAGGTAAGCCAGATTCTTTATCATATCGGATTAAAGACTCGTAAGGCTTCCATAGTGCAGGGAATATTCGTAAACCCAAACTTAAAACTTGGCCGTTGCGTTCGAATATCCTTGTTGTGTCCGAAGTCCCCCATAACCTAGCCCATTCAGGGCCCCAAAGATTGTAATCCAGGGAGGGACCGATGCCAATGAAAGGTCCTTTAAAAAGAGATACGGTGCCTTGTGCTGAGATGTTAAGAGCACTAGTGTGAGCCCCCCCAATTTGGCCATCTATAAAGAATATATTTTTCATTTTCCCTAAATATATTTCTGCTCCTTCAGCTCTTGTTGAGAATAGAACTGCCCCCCATAGTAGGAGGTAAATGATTACCGGATAAACCTTATTCCGGGTTGATTTTAGCCTTACAAAATTCACAGTATGTCCAATCAGGTGCTACTATCCTACCACAACTAGGACAAGTCACCCGGCCTATGCTTACAGTTACCGTAACGGATTCACCCACGGGTACCTTTACACCGGCAGGAGGATTAGTGGAAAGCACTTGGCCTTTAGTAACTTCATCTGTAAAGGTTGAGTCAATCTTAGGATATACTCCATAGGCTGTAAGTAAATCTAAGACTGAATCGCGGGCGATTCCTTTAAATTCAGGCATTTGAATCCCCTTGCTTATCCAAATTTTTACCTCTTCGCCTTTTTTCAGAATCGTGCCTTGGTTTGGGTTTTGGGTTACTATACAACCTTCGGGGATTTCTTCTGACCATACGCTATCCACGACTGACATCTTAATGCCGAGTTCGCTTAATGTACTCCTTGCTTTTTCTTCGGTTTCTCCCACAATCTCAGGAGTTTTTGGTCGGGATAACATTACCAGAGCGAAGATTAATGCCGCTATAGCGACTGCAGTAATCGTAATAGATATTGCAAGGAACCATTTACGCTTTCGGGGTTTTTTCTCTCGGGTCTTACTCATAATAGGCTCAGGTTCAGGTCGAGTAAGAGGGATCTTTCCACGAAGCGTCAATATAGCGACAATGGCGCTTGGTATTACGGCAATTAAGGCGAGTATTGCAATAACTATACTGACCCACGACTGCATGTAAAGATTATCTTCAAAATCACAAATTTGTCAAGTGCTTATAGCGTTGAGAAAAATTAGGGCCGCTTCCGCGGCCCTTCAATCCCTTTTCCCGGGGTCCACACGCGATTACGAAGTGATCGCTTGGTGTGCTACTTTATCAGCGCGTTCGCGATAACCTGGCGCTGGATCTGGTTCGTGCCCTCGTAGATCTGGGTTATCTTCGCGTCGCGCATGAACTTTTCGACCGGATACTCCTTCATGTAGCCGTAGCCGCCCATTACCTGCACCGCGTCGGTGGTCACCCTCATCGCCATATCCGATGCAAACAGCTTGGCCATCGCCGATTCCTTGGCGATGGCCTTGGCACCTGAGTCTATCATCCGCGCCGTTGCGTATACAAGCGCGCGCGCAGCCTCTATCTGGGTGGCCATATCGGCGAGCATGAACTGAAGGCCCTGGAAGCTCGTGATGGGCTTTCCGAACTGACGGCGCTGTTTGGCGTAGGCTAGCGCCTCGTCGAACGCGCCCTGGGCGATCCCAACAGCTTGAGCGCCCACGCCCGGTCTTGTGTGGTCAAAGGTCTTTAAGGTGATCACAAAGCCCATGCCGCGCTTGCCTAAGAGGTTCTCCTTGGGCACCTTGCAGTCATTAAAGATAAGCTGGGTAGTCTTGGAAGCCCTGATGCCCATCTTGTTTTCCTCTTTTCCGAACTCGAAGCCTGGGGTGCCCTTCTCAACCATTAAAGCCGATACCCCGCGAGGCCCGCGCTCCGGGTCGGTGACCGCGATCACCGTGTAGATCTCGGCCACACCGCCGTTGGTGATAAACTGCTTGGTGCCGTTCAGAACGAAGCCGTCCGAAACTTCTTTTGCCGTGGTCTTGATGTTTGCCGCGTCAGAGCCGGCATCGGCCTCGGTAAGGGCGAACGCGGCGTAGGAGGTGCCTTCGGCGATCCGTGAAAGATAGCGCTTCTTCTGCTCCGGCGTTCCGAACATGATTATTGGCATGGCGGCAAGGCCGTTGGCCGCGTAGGTGGTTGACACGCCGGCACAGATGCGCGAAAGCTCCTCGGCCACTATGCACATCTCCATGCATCCGCCGCCCAGACCGCCCGCCTCCTCTGGAATGAACACACGCAGAAGGTCGGCGCGCGCAAGCTCGGCCATTATCCCTTCAGGAAACTCGCCCTTCTCATCCAGCTCCGCACGAACCGGTTTTATCTTCTTTAGAGCAATCTCCCGCGCCAGCGAACGGATCATCTGCTGCTCTTCAGTAAGAAAGTAATCCATCAACACTCCTTAGGTTTCAGCCCAACTTCAAATTCACTGTTTGACAAACTTCCACTCTAATTATACGGGACAGAGGGAAATTGCAACCTTAAAGTATTGTGAGGTGTCTTCACGATTCAAGGGAATTGGAGTTCCTGATCTGCTTATTCCAATTTCAGGTAAAGATTTGAATTGTGTGGAGCGAAATGATACTCAAGTTACATTTGCTCACCCAAATTGTACTTTTGGGGCGAAAAGTGACATTTCTGCTTTGAGAATTGTACTTAGCTCCAATTTCGCGTAGTCAAATCGGACTTTATGCCCAAAACTCCAATTTAACTCTCCATCTTATCCTTGGTGACGATGTTTAGAACCTCCTCCGCCGCATAAAGCTTGCGATATTTCTTCCCAGTAAGTTCACGTACAAATCCTGTTTTTTCCAATTCCCCGATATTCCTCTGAGCGCTCTTGAAATCTACACCAAGCACCTTTTGTATCTGGGGGACCGTCCACAACGGGCTAAGGAAGAAAAGATCCACGACTCTCAATAAATTCACGGATCGGTAAGATTCTCGACAGCGCTTCTGCCAGTAGGTTTGCAGATATTGAAGAGCCTTTGCTCTCGATATGGCGTCTTGCGATTGTTCTGCAACACCGTTCAGGAAAAAGATAAGCCACTTGCTCCAAGCTCCATCTGTGCTTATTCTCATAAGATGCTGATAGTACTCCTCCCGGTGTTTCTCAAAGTAAGCACTGAGGTATAGTAAGGGTTGAGGCAAGAGGTTCCAATACACAAGGAGAAGAGAGATTAATAGACGGCCGATACGACCATTGCCGTCCAGAAATGGGTGGATGGCCTCAAACTGATAATGGATGAATGCAAGTCGCACGAGAAAGGGATAGGGGTCGTTTTCTTTGTTCAGGTACTTCTCAAACCCATCGAGGGCTGTCTCCATTTCCTCCACAGGGGGAGGTACAAACGTAGCTCGTGCAGGAGTATCCCCTGGGGCACCAATCCAGTTTGGAGAACGGCGGAACTCGCCAGGAGTCCTGTCTATTTCACCTCCACGTACTCCTTCAAGTAGTCTTGTGTGGAGTTCTCGAACAAATCGTTTGGCGAGGGGAAAATCCTTAAGACGATCCAAACCGTACCTCATAGCATTTACGTAGTTGGCCACCTCACGTAGATCGGGTTTCGACGGTTGCGGACCGAATCCCGGTATATCCATTTGTCCCGCTTCATAAGCATAAAGATGTTTGATTTGAGTCTGAGTTCCTTTTAGAGATCTCCCATTCGTAACATCAATAAAGGATAATCGTTACGGAGAGAATGTCAATCCAAATTGCAATCTCAAGGTGCGCGCCAAATAGTCTGGTTGGAGTCGTCCTTTAAGAACATCACCGGCTCGGTCGTTGGCAGCACCGCAAGCCCGATCCGTGTCCTGCGGTTAACGTCCTTGAGATACAGGCCGGGCAGCGCGTTGGCGAGAACACCCAGGATCACTCGTGTATTGCCCCCCTGATCCATCATCCGAAGGCTGGCGGTGCCGTAGTCGGTAACACCCAGCATCGTGCGGGTCAGGCCATGTTCGTCGGCGAACTTCAACACCGCACCGCTATCATCCACATAGAGTCTTGCCCTGCTCATCCCGATCCGGTCCTTCAACACGAACTTGCGGGCCACGATCTTTCTTGGAATGATCAAAGGCACAAACTTCTCGATGACTATGAATCCAATAATTAAGACGAAAAGAGCCGCACTGATAATCATCCAGACCTTGCTCCGGCGCTCAACCCGCTGTAATCTCTTAACGACCTCATCCATTCCCGGTTTCTCCATGATCGCCTCCTTTGGTTGTTAATATTCTATTCTCCGCTTTGCGCCCGGATGCTGTCTAACCCTTGTTTCGTTTTCCAAGACTGGTCAGCCACTTCTTAAAATCCGATTGAACCGAGAGGCGAAGCAGAAATCTATCCACTCCTTTAACGGTTGCATCTACCCCCCTATTCAACAGATACTCATACAACTGCCAGAAGCGGTCAACGAACCGTCTGTAGTTATACTCGGCCAGACCGTAGAGCCACCTTAGCGTCATCTGAGACACCCTGTCGTACAGTGGAACCGGTGAAGGGTATGGATGGTGGAAGTGGAGATACTTTGAGGTGAACGAGACAAGACGTACGCCGACTCTTTCCTCGATAATCTGCAGTAACTTCTCATGAGACTCAACAATCAGTGCAAGCTTGTCTTGGGAGAGAGGTTCTGCAATCTCAGCTACCGTGTCTATTATATTTGAGATTCCCTGGTCGGTTTTTTCGGCTATCACCAGAGCACTAACCACCGCCGAGTTTACGTTTTTACCTATCTGACGAGACAGGCCGGCTGAGTAAGTGTAGCCAATGAACCAGACCTTAGTGTAGACTTGCCGTTTGTCCAAATGACCGGGGAATTCCTTGGTGCAGAGATCGTATAATATCTTATCGCCCAGTTCTTCTGTCCTTCGGTATTCACGCCAGGCCTTATGGTACAGGCCTATATGCTTTTCAACCTCCGGAAATTGTCGCATTATTTCCTCCTTTGATCAGTACTCGATTCCCTTCCTTGCCTGTACGCCCCGCTTGTAGTAATGTTTGATCTCCCTCATCTCGGTGACCAGATCCGCCGTGTCCAAAAGCTCTTTCGGTGCGTCTCTTCCGGTACAAACCACCTCCAGCCCGTGAGGACGGTTGATGATGGCCCCAATGACCTCGCCTCTATCCAAAAGCCCCAGTGATAGCACCACATTGAGCTCATCGAGGATCAAAAGGTCAACCTGCTCGGAGCCTTTTAGATATCGGAGCGCCTCGCTCCAACCTCTTTGTGCTTCTTTGACATGCTCCGAGGCGTCCTTACCCTTCTTGACCCAGCCGGCGGCTCCGAAGTGGGCCACCTTAACCCCAAGCTTTTTTAAGGAGTCAACCTCGCCCGACTCATCAGGTTTGGCAAACTGGATGAATGCGACCGCGAGCCCCTGGCCCACCGCTCTCACGGCAAGTCCTACCGCCGCTGTGGTCTTTCCCTTGCCCGGCCCGGTGTAGACCTGAAGTAGGCCTAAAGCATCTTTTGCCATGCCCAAGCATACAGGGGGAGGGGGGAGAGTCAAGGGTTTAGCAGGAAGGATTGACAATAGAAGGCTTCTCATATATTATGACTAGATGACTAGGCAGGGAAAAATATTCTTAATTAGTGTTATCTTGGTGGTAGGGGTTTTTATCTCTTTGGGATTTGTCCTGGGAATAACAAAGGTCAAAACAGATGTTCAACTCTCAGGTCCATTGGATTCCTTCGATTTCGAATTATGTGGCGAAATGAATTGGACAGTTGGAAGAAGAGGAATTTCAACAATTTCTATAAGAGGTGAGGAGTTGCTATTTCGAGGAGTGGATACGGCCATAATTGATTGTATTGGTTGTTTTGAACCTTGGAGATCAGTAATTCTAACCCCTACTCGTTCCCCTGAAATAGAATATGAGAGTGACAGTAGTGCTCTTAAATTGAGAATTCAAATGGTTGAGCCTTTCCAAGATCATTTTACATTAAGAGGTAAGGGGGCTTTGGCTTTCCAACACCCACCTCCAAAATTAAGAGTAATAACAGACAATTCGACGAGACTCTCCTTTTTTGTGCGGAAGGATTTTTCGGGATATGTATATTTTTGTCTAATAGGTCCCTCTCCTCCCGATATGCCTTTCCGGTTCCAATTATTTGTAGAGGAACCTGGGTTAGATGTTGAGTGGGGAGGAATGGCCAATATATGGTTTCTTCAGGATTCTGCAAATAAAAACTGCTCTTTAACGAAAGTTGAATGGTGGGAAGCTCATCTTGTGTCTATGGGGTCTTGGTTTGGAGTGATTGATATTGATCCTGTTACACGTGGGAAGGAAAATGCTGATAATCCATTAGTTTCTTACAAAAGTTCTTATCCTTACGAGAGAGAGTTGTTCAATTCTTCCTTTGGGGTTATCTTGTCAGCCTATCACAAATATTCTGGTCCCTATTTTGAGCCTCTTGAAAGTAATAATTTGACAATCAATAGAAGAGATGTGACTCACTTCTGCGCATTAGTTTCAAAAGATTTGTTGCAACTTAAAATACATTCGCCTATTAGGCCCACTCCTTATATACTTACTCAGGGAGATGAAATTACGCTAAAGGGGAAATTCGCACTCAATGCGCTCTATGAGGATGATTCTCTTAATGTTCAATTAAAAGGAAGTGCGTATTCTATTGTAAAAAATGGGGTAGAGTTGATTCCAAGGACAATCGAAACATGGCGTGATGTATTGCTAGGAGGAGCCGCGATTGCCGTAGGTCTGTTCGCGTTACTTGGTTTTATTGGGAAACTACTTTTCGAATGGTCTTCTAAAGTACATCCTTCAAAGCCCTCTCGCCGTTATCGTCCCTGGTGGATGAGGCGTCCACGTTGACAACCCCTTAATCTTTCCTATTATCAAGGCCAACACCGTAAGGAGGAATGCTATGGTACTCTTGTGGATTTTCATAGGCATCATCGCGCTCTTGATCATCATCACAATCGCTGGCTACAACACGCTGGTGGTCAAGCGCAACCGCACCCGCAACGCATGGCACCAGATAGACGTTCAGCTTCGCCGCCGATGCGATTTTAAAATCTTTTTGGACAAACTCCGCAAAATTGTGGTGTTATAGATTTGATAAATGTACAATAAAATACATAATCAATGGAAGAGATTCTACCCTTACCTTTTGACTCCTTCGATACAACGATCATATTTGATTATTCTTCTCGT
The DNA here is from genome assembly GCA_023128825.1 of Caldifarciminota bacterium. Taxonomy (GTDB): domain Bacteria; phylum Hydrothermota; class Tepidihabitantia; order B3-TA06; family B3-TA06; genus B3-TA06. The sequence continues at coordinate 9,617 of JAGMDF010000021.1, forward strand.
GCAGGGGAATCCAACGCTAGTAAAATGAAAATCCAAAGTATAAATCATGAAAATGAAGACTTCACCGGATTCGATTTACAATTACTGAGTGAAAGTAATACGAATGAACGCAGGTTTGTTCTTGGGTCTTGTATAGATAAAAAACGAGCGCACCCTATTTTGGTCGAAAGCTACGTGTACCCCTAATAATTGCTTTGGTTACAGTTAGTTTGGGTATAATTGTCGCGATAGTGGCGTTGGTTTTATCTTGCCAGGAAGAATGTATGGAAAACTTAACGTCGACTGTTGTTTGAAGAGATAATAATGGAAGGCGATGAATCATGATAACTAACTCCCAGTGTGTCCTGGTAGTAGTGGTACAAACTGGCAGCTGGAGAGTTCGCGGAAGCGCAATCCACCGCGAGTTTTGGTTATCAGGTTGATCCGGCCCTTTAAAGGTATAACCATCCTGCCGCCTGGTTTGAGTTGCTCTGCTAGATTGGAGGGCACCTCATCCGTGCCGGCGCTTACGATGATCGCGTCGTACGGTGCGTGCTGTAACCATCCAAGCATTCCGTCCCCGGCTCTAAGTTGTGCGGTTCCGCATCCGGCCCTGATAATCTTCTCCCTCACCTCCTTGATCAGTCTCAGATTGCGCTCGATTGAGTAGACCTCGGCAACCAGCTTAGTCAGGAGCGCTGTCTGGAAACCAGAGCCGGTTCCGATCTCGAGCACGCGGTCGCAAGGAGAGAGTTGAAGTGCGGCAAGCATAGCCGCCACCGTGGATGGAGCGGAGATCGTCTGTCCCCCGCCTATGGGGAGGGCTGCGTCCTGATACGCCTTGTGTTCCAGCCCCGGCGGCACGAAGAGGTGGCGGGGAACCTCCTGGAACGCTTTGATGACCCTTGCGTCTTTTATGCCTTTGGTTTTCAAGGCCTCAATCAATCGCTGGACGTTCCGTGCGCTGGATTGCATGATGTATTATAGGGGATGTGCTTTGCGGGTCAACAGGCCTGGGGCGATGCATGCCTCGCCCCTAGGCTTTCACAATCAGAATTATAAACACCTCCTGGATTGAGGTCAAATAGTTCTGAGGATTTCAGGTTGACCTTATTCTCAATATCTATATACTTGGTTAGATTGGAGAGGTGTCCGAGCTGGCCGAAGGAGCACGACTGGAAATCGTGTACCCCGGGAAACCGGGGTCGCGGGTTCGAATCCCGCCCTCTCCGCTTAAACCCATTGATGAATACACAAAAACCTGAGATAATAGGGTTCCCACTTAGATTTACTTTCCGGGGTATTTATATCTTTCCGTGCACGCGGACCCTGCGCACGCAGGGTATGGACCTCAAACGCTCCATAAGCTCTGCCGATGGGCTTACCTTTATATCCTTGCTTCGGATGCGGGTTCGATTGTTGCCGTTTTCGCCGTTTCTTAAGTTTATGTAGAGGGCACAGCGCCCAGGAAACTCCTCAGCCAATTCCCGTATCTTGAGGAGTTCTTCCCTGCATATCTCTTGCTCGTCAAGTTCTACGATTACCTTGTTAAGTCTGGCGCGTGCGGCGCTAAAGGGAATTATCTCCTCGCTGAACAGCTTGGCCCTTGCGTCATCCTCTGTGATCGCGGCGCGTCCCTTGACCAGGATCGGTTCGTCTGAACGAAGGATCCCCCGGTGTTCCTCGTAGAGCCTGGCGAAGACAAAAACGTCCATCTCAGCGGTGAAATCCTGAAGGGTTACGATCGCGTATTCGCGGCCCTTCTTGTCTCGTTTGGCCTTGCGAGTTGCAACCGCACCGGCGACCACGATTGTTTTACCGTCCATACGTTCGTCTATCTCTTCTATTGGAGATACATCAAGCGCCTCGTAAAGGTCGCGGTACTCCTCAAGCGGGTGTCCTGAGAGGTAAAACCCGAACGCGTCCTTTTCGTAGTTCAGGAAATCCTTGGGCTGGAACTTTTTTTGTCTGCGCCGCTCGGACTTCCCTTCCACCTTCTCGGAATCGACAAAAAGCCCCTGTTGTTTCTCCAGGAGCAGTCCACGCCTGTCACCCAGGCGGGAGATCTCGTCTGGCAGGCGGCCCAAAAGAAGCTCCCGGTCCGGGTCGATGGAGTCAAAACATCCAGCCTTTATAAGGAACTCCGCGCACTTGCGGTTGACCGTTCCGTGGGTACGAGTAAAGAAGTCCCGCGTATCGGAAAAGGGCTCCTTTTTGTTCTCTCCCTCGATGAGCTCAGCCGCTCCCTTGCCTACGTTCTTTATGGCTCCCAGGCCGAAGCGAATCCCTTCTTGCTCGATCTTGAAGGCGTAGCCGCTTTTGTTTATGTCCGGAGGAAGAATCTCGATCCCGCTTCTGCGTGCATTCGCAATAAACTGGGCCATCTTGACCTCGGAGTGTCCCATCTCGCTGGTCAAAAGGGCGGTGAAGAACTCGCGCGGGTAGTTTGCCTTAAGATATGCGGTAGCGTAGGATATGTGGGCGTACCCTGCGGAGTGCGACTTGTTGAACCCGTAGCCTGCGAAAGGCGCGATCTGATCGAAGATGGCCTGAGCGAGTTTCTGGTCTATGTCTTGCTTTTTGGCGCCTTCGAAGAACTGCTTTTTCATCTCGGCCATGAGCTCGGGTATCTTCTTGCCCATGGCGCGGCGCAGGTGATCGGCCTGAACGTATGAAAATCCCGCTATCGCCCGTGCGGTCTGCATCACCTGCTCCTGATATATGAACATACCGCAGGTTCCGGCAAGTACCGGTTCCAGACGAGGATGAAGGTAGGTTATCTTGCTTTGACCGTTCTTGCGTCGGAAGAACTCGTCAAGATCGATGTTCGCCAGAGGTCCGGGACGGTAGATGGCTATCACCGCGATTATATCTTCTATCTCGGTGGGTTTGAGCTTGTGGAGTATCTCACGCATACCCCGGCTTTCAAGCTGGAACACCCCGGCGGTGTCGGCGCGCTGCAAAAGCTCGTAGGTCTTTTTGTCATCCAGGGGAAGGTTGTCGGTATCTATCTTGTGTCCCGATTGATTTATAAGTTTCTCGCCCATCTTGATCACCGAGAGGGTTCTAAGCCCCAGGATGTCGAGTTTCAAGAGTCCTATGGAGTCAACTGCCTTCATGTCGAACTGGGTCGAGATGCCGTCGTCCGCGGCCTTGTACAGTGGCACGAACTCGGTCAGAGGCTCCGGGGTGATCACCACGCCCGAGGCGTGGATCGAGGCATGACGAGACACCCCTTCCAGTTTTTCGGCGATAGCAAAGAGCCTCTCGTATAAAGGATTGCCCTTGATCAGTTCGGCAAGTTCCTTCTGGGTGTTGCGTGCCTCGCGCAGATTCATGTTGAACGGGATGAGCTTTGCCAGTCTGTCCACATCACCGAAGGGGATGTCCAACGCCCTGCCCACGTCTCGAATCGCTGCCTTGGCCTTCATGGTGTCGAAGGTAATGATGCGGGCAACGTTCTCCTTGCCGTAGCGCTCGTGGATATAATTTATAACCTCCTCGCGATCCTCGTCGGCGAAGTCTATGTCTATATCCGGAAGGGTGATACGGTCCGGATTCAGGAAGCGCTCGAAGATAAGTCCGTAGTGGATGGGATCAAGCTCGGTTATCCCAAGCGAGTAAAGCACCAGACTTCCCACCGCCGAGCCGCGCCCCGGCCCGACAGGTACACCGTTACGCTTCGCATAATCCACTATATCCTTAACGATCAGGAAGTATCCGGCAAAGCCCATCTTGCGGATGATATCAAGCTCATGCTCAAGTCTTTGTGCGTATACCTTTTTATCCGCCGGGCACTTCTCGCGGTAGCCGGAGTAGGCAAGCTCGCGCAGATAAGACATGGATGACGAGAACTCTTTCGGGATGGGGTAACGCGGCAGCTTGAAGTTGCGGGTATCCAGATCAATGCTCACCATGCAGCGCTCCGCGATCTTGACCGTGTTCTCAAGAGCCTGGGGCAAATCCTTGAACGCTGCTGCCATCTCCTGGGGCGACTTGAAGTACATCTCGTTTGACTCGAATCGCATTCGGTCAACGTCGTCCACCTTCTTGGCGGTCTGGATCGCCAGAAGCACGTCGTGCGCGTCCGCGTCATCGCGGCTAAGAAAATGACAGTCGTTGGTGGCAACTATGCCTACACCCTCCTGGCCTGCCAAATCAACGGTGCGTTTAATCATATCCTCGGTTTCCGGAAGCCCGAGATTCTGCACCTCGAGGAAGAAGTTCTCAGGCCCGAAGATGTCAACGTAGGACCTTAAGGCCGCTCTGGCAGACTCCGTATCCCCTCGAAGTAATGCTGCCGAAACCTCGCCCCTCCAGCAGCCTGAAAGCGAGATAAGCCCCTCGCTGTGCTCGGCAAGTATCTGTTTGTCTATCCTGGGCTTGTAGTAGAAGCCCTCGAGATATGCGATAGAGGAAAGCTTGACCAGGTTCTTGTATCCGGTGTTGGTTGCGGCAAGCAGGGTAAGGTGATAGTTTACCTCACCTGACGAAGGGGTTTCTTTCTTGTCAAAGCGACTCCCCGCTGCCACGTAGGTTTCTATACCTATGATGGGTTTTATACCCTTGCGCTGCATCGCCTTGTAGAAAGGCACTACCCCGAACATGTTGCCGTGGTCGGTAATCGCCACAGCGGGCATCTTGAACCGGCGCGCCTGCTCGGCCAGCTCCTTCACCCGGATGGAACCGTCCAGAAGGCTGTAGTCGGTATGAAGATGGAGATGGACGAAGTTTGGTGAGGACATGAGAAGATATTAGTCATGCTGTGGGGGCTGTCAAGAAAATCATCACCCCACGAGATTAGTCTAGGGTGTCCTTAACCTCCTCGCTCCTTTTCTTCCCGAAGTTGTAGGTATAGCCGATGCCTGCGTAAAACCCAGGGGCTAAGCCTAAGTCGCCGAGATAAAAGGGACTGAAGTCTGACCCAACAAGGATGTGTGCGCCCTTAAACGGATGCATGTTTATGAAAAAGCCCAACGTACCCAACGCAATGCACCCAGTTACTTGAACACCTGCCGTCAGGAACTCATGCCCCTTGTTCGTGGCTATCCCCATCATTGGGGTAAGTGCGAAGGTGTTTGGGTACTCAGCCTCCGCACGCAAAGCCAGGTTAAATACATGTGTTCCAGGGGTAGAGAGCTTTATTCCTAAACCGGCGCAAGGAATCAGATACCCTACAGTGTCGATAAGGATAAGACAACCGGCTCGTCCTACTACGCTGAACCAATTGGTGAATCCGTAATTTACATTGATCTCCGGCCGTATGAATGCAATCCTAGTGGTGCTGCCCCCCCACCACTGGATTTCTATTACCTTCTGATAGGCAACACCGCCGCCCACGGTAAACCCTTCGTGGGTCATGGCGGTATCGTAGATTGGGGAGAAACAAGCTGTGCTGCCTGCCACAAGCAGCAAGGCCAGCCATTTAAAGCACTTCATTTTTGCCTCCTCATTTTAAAATTCTACCTCAAACTCGTTACTACCAAAAATTATGCTCCTAAAAGCGGCTCTGTCAAGCAAACTCTCTAATGCTACGAATCCTGATTCACTCGCCCGATCGATTCTCTTGAATTACCTGCAAACGAGGCTAAACTTACGACATGCAAGAAAAAATTGAAGGTGTTGATATTAGGCCACTTCGCGTTATCCCCTTCGTCGCTAAAAGAAAATAAAGAGGGTCAGTATCTGTCTTCCTTTTTACCGAAGTGGTGGGTGTAGGCAAGCCCCAGGCAGAAGCTCTGGAAGAAATCGTCGCCGTCGAAGCGAAGGTCAGCCACCTCCAGCTTGCAGGGGAGAACGTCGGCCGCGGCGTACACGTGCAGTCCCTTGACCGGATGGACGTTGATGAAGGCGGTCTGGGGCAGGAAGAGATAGGTGGTCTGTACCCCCAAGGTAATGAATTCATGACCCCGTTCGTCTGACAGACCCATCATGGGGGTAAGGCTGACGATGTTGGGGAAATCGAGATCCATGCGCAGGGCGACGTTGAACCGATTTTCTGCGGGGGTGGAAAGCTTGAGTCCGACGCAGGACATGGGAACGGGTAGATGGTAAGCTCCGCTCTCGTCGTCGGGATCGTTACCCCACCAGTAGAGATCAGGGGAGACGAACATCCCGAACCGTCCCTGGATCGAGAAGGTGTTGGAAACCCCGTAGGCGATTAGAAAATCCGGCCTTGCACCCTTGAACGTGCCTTCAGCCGTACCCTGATTAACCTCGGTGCCCGACCGATAGGCCGACTGGTAGGCAAAGCCAGCGCCAACGGTCAGACCTTCATGCGCGATTGCCGAGTCATAAAGCGGCGGCGACACGCAGGCGGTGGCGATCAATACCAGGGGAACTAGCAATTTAAGTATCTTCATATTGCCTCCTTGAGAGTAACAATAACGGTAAAATCTCCGCTTGTCAACTTATCTGCTTCAGAAAAAGGGTCGTTCAGCATTTGCCTGCTGAGGTTGACTTGCCACTAAACGAGCCTAAACTTACGCAATGCAACAGGGAATCCAAGGCGTTAAGATAAAGGAGCTTCGGGTTATACCCGACGAGCGCGGCTGGCTTATGGAGATTCTGCGCTCAGACGACGAACTTTTTGAGCGCTTCGGCCAGGTCTACCTCTCCGCCGTCTACCCTGGTGTGGTCAAGGGCTGGCACTATCATAAGGTCCAGCGCGATAACCTGTGCGTCGTCAAGGGGATGGCTAAGCTGGTGCTCTACGACTCAAGGGATGATTCGCCGACCCAAGGTCAGCTCATGGAGCTCTTTATCGGCGAGCAGAACCCTCTTCTCGTTTCCATACCTGCGGGCGTGCTGCACGGCATGAAGGGCATCGGCACCGAGCCTGCGTTTTTCATCAACGTGCCTACCGAACCCTACAACTACTCCGAGCCTGACGAGTTCCGCGTCGATCCTCATTCAGGCGAGGTTCCCTACGACTGGTCGAGGAAGGACGGATGAGGAAGCGCTCGGTGCTGGTAACCGGAGGGGCCGGGTTCGTGGGTTCTCACCTGGTTGAGAGACTGATCCAGAGGGGGGATACAAAGGTTATGGTTCTCGATAAGCTGGTCTATCCCGGTCGTCTGGATACCATCCCGGCCTCGGTGAGAAAAGATCCCAACTTCCGCTTTATCCGGGGCGACGCCGGCAACAAAAGAATCCTCGAACCGCTGCTCAAAGAGATAGACTCGGTAGCCCATCTTGCCGCCGAGACACATATTGACCGCTCCATCCTTTCGATAGACACCTTTGTCAAAAACGACTTCGTGGCGTCTGCCCACCTGTTTGAAGCGCTTGTTTCATCAAAGGTCAAGCGGATCATCCATCTCTCCACGAGCGAGGTCTACGGCTCAGCACAGAAAACCCCTATGGATGAAGCTCATCCCATAGCCCCACAGTCTCCGTATGCAGCGACCAAGGCAGGGGCCGACCGCCTGGCTTACTCGTTCTATAAGACCTACAAACTTCCGATACTTATCCTTCGCCTGTTCAATATGTACGGTCCGCGCCAGCACGTTGAAAAACTGATTCCTTTCTTTACCACAAACGCTTTGCTTGATCTTCCCCTCTACGTCTACGGTAACGGTTCTGCCGAGCGCGACTGGATGTGGGTTGGTGACGGTGCCGCCGTTATAGAAGCGGCACTCTTCGCAGGGAACTTCTCACCCCTTGCGGGCCAGGAGATAAACGCAGGAACCGGACACAGCTTTTCTATAAACTGGATCGCCGGGCGCATCCTTGATCGTCTGAATAAACCGAAGGGTCTTTTGAAGGCCCACACCGACCGGCCCGGTCACGTGGCAAAGCTCGTTGCACGATCCACAAAGGCGCATAAGCTCCTGGGATGGAAGCCTCGCAAGCGCTTCGAGCAAGGCCTGGGTGAAACCATAGACTGGTACAGGGACAATCAAAGGTTCTGGAAAGTTCGCAGGGAAGATAAGCGCTTCAAGGCATACACCAGGGCCTGGTACGGCAGGAAGCTGTGAGTGTTTTTGCATCGATCGAGGATGCCGTAGAGGACATCCGACAGGGTAAGCTGATAGTGGTGGTTGATGATGAGGACAGAGAGAATGAGGGTGACTTTATAGCTGCGGCCTCCAAGGCAACGCCTGAGATGATTAACTTCATCCTCAAGCAGGGCAGAGGTCTACTCTGCGCGCCCATCACCAGGGAACGTGCGGAGGAGCTCCAGCTGCCCCCGATGGTCGAACGCAACACCGAGAAGCACGGCACCGCGTTTACGGTTTCCGTAGACTACAAGCACGGCACGGCCACAGGCATCTCAGCGTTCGACCGGGCAAGAACCATCCAGGCCCTCGTAGACCCATCCACCCGTCCGGATGATCTTGCGCGACCCGGGCATATCTTTCCTCTGGTGGCCAAGAGGGGCGGGGTTCTGCGCCGCGCCGGGCATACCGAGGCTGCGGTAGACCTTGCACGGCTGGCAGGGCTGAAACCTGCCGGTCTATTGTGCGAAATCATGGACGCCGACGGTTCAATGGCCCGCTTGCTTCGACTTCAGGAGATAGCAAAAGAGCTCTCCTTAAAGATCATCACCATCAAGGACCTTATCGCCTACCGCCAGCGCCGCGAAAAGCTGGTTAAACGCCTTTTCTCTACGCCGCTGCCAACCCGTTATGGCGAGTTCAACCTGATAGTCTATGAAGCGATCATGGAAGGAAACCATCATCTTGCGTTGATCAAGGGAGACGTTGAGGGCAGGAAGAACGTGCTGGTACGCGTGCACTCCCAGTGTCTTACCGGCGACGTTTTCGGTTCGAGCCGCTGCGACTGCGGCGATCAGCTTCACGAGGCGATGCAAAAAATCGAGGCAGAAGGTCTTGGCGTACTCGTCTACATGCGTCAGGAGGGAAGAGGCATAGGGCTTTTGAACAAACTGGTCTGTTACAGACTGCAGGATCAGGGGCTGGATACGGTTGATGCGAACGTGGCCATCGGCTTCCCGCCCGACGCCCGGGACTACGGGATCGGAGCACAGATACTTGCCGATCTGGGGCTTACGAGCATCCGACTCATGACCAACAACCCTGCCAAACGAATAGGACTCGAGGGTTACGGCCTCGAGGTTGTTGAACGTGTGCCGCTGATTATACAGCCCAACGAGCATAACCGCTTCTATCTTGAAACCAAGCGGGACAAGCTGGGGCATTTACTTGATAGGCAAAAGAACGAGGAGGAAGATAAATGAAGGTTACCGAACAAAAGGGCAGCCTGGACGCGAAAGGACTCAATTTCGGGATAGTGGTTTCCAGGTTCAACGAGCGCATCACCAGGCTTCTTCTGGATGGAGCGCTTGACTGTCTTGATCGCCACAAGGCTGAGGGGGTTCAGGTTCGCTACGTGCCAGGGACCTTCGAGGTTCCTCATGCGGCCAAGGCCATGGCCGCAGATAAAGACATAGATGCGGTGATCTGCCTTGGAGCGGTCATCCGCGGCGAGACCCCACACTTCGAGTTCGTTGCAGCCGAGGCGGCCAAGGGGATCGCAGCACTTGGCCTTCAGTTGGAGAAACCCGTGATCTACGGTATCATCACCGCCGACTCGACCGAGCAAGCCATGGAGCGTGCCGGGGTCAAGCAGGGCAACCGGGGTTGGGATGCGGCCCTTGCTGCAATCGAGATGGCGAACCTGGCACGAGGGGAATAGCGCCTTCAGTGGAAGGAAGAGGTAATTAAGATCGGGTGAAGCGAAGTACCCTCAAGGGGCCGAGGACTTGTGCACGTATTGCGGCTGTGGAGATCCTGTACCGTATCGATCTCGTGGATGCGGACCCGCTGAAGGTCACCGTGGAGGTTATACGGCGGCGGAGACTGAAGACTAACTCCGCCGACTATCTTCGAATACTGATCCAAAAGACGATTCGCGAGCAGAACCGGATCGATTCCTCACTTTCACGCTCCCTCACCGACTGGCGGCTGGAGAGGCTCTCCTACGTGGACAGGGCCATTCTGCGGCTGGCCGCCTGCGAGATTCTCTTCCTGGCAGAAATCCCGCCCAAGGTCTCGATAGACGAGGCGGTGGAGCTTGCCCGGTTTTTTGGGACCGAAAGTTCGGCACGTTTCGTAAACGGCGTACTCGACTCGCTGTATAAACGAGAGATCCCAGTCTCCGAACAGTGAAGATCGCGATTCTTTCAGATATCCATTCAAACATCGAGGCCCTTGAGGCGGTCGCAAAGGATGCTAAAGAGTGGGGAGCTTGCCAGTGGCTGGTTGTCGGCGACATAGTAGGCTACGGTGCGGCTCCTTCGGAATGCATCGAGCTTTTAAGAAAACTGGATGCGAGGTGTATAGCAGGCAACCATGACTGGGGGGTAATCGAGAAAACCTCGATCGACTACTTTAACTTCGCTGCCCGCCAGGCTGTATTATGGACGCGCGAGCAACTTTCGAGCCAATCCAGGGAGTATCTTGAAGGCCTGCCTCTCACCTTAACTCATGGAGAGATCAGGCTTTCCCACGCGAACTTCATCAGTCCTGAGAGCTGGGAGTATGTTTTCACGCTTTATCAGGCCAGGAGGCAGTTTGATGGATTTGCCACCCGCCTGGGTGTGATCGGCCACTCCCATGTTCCTTTTATCATCCAGGCATCTGAGAAGGATGGACGAGCGGAGCAGGTGATGGGAGAATCAGTCAAGTGGAAAAGTGGCAGCCGGTATCTTATAAATGCCGGAAGCGTGGGCCAGCCCAGGGACGACGATCCGCGCGCGTGTTACCTGAGGGTGGACTGTTCGGGTCGTGAGATCGCCTTTCGTCGTGTAACCTACGATGTTGCTGGAGCTCAGCGTCGCATATCACAAGCCGGGTTGCCTTCCTCGCTCGCCGAACGCCTTCCTCTTGGTAGATAGTTGACTTAGGCCTCGATCACGCTAAAATTAAGATTAGGTCGTTAACGGAGGAACAGACTGATGATTATGAATCTAAGAAAAAGGGCGAAGATTGTTATGTTCATCGTCCTTGTTTCATTCGCAGGGTTGATGGTTTTGGGTTGGGGTGCTGATGTAACGTCGCAGAGCGGGAGAATCGGGAGACGCAAGGTAAAGGAAAACGTCCTGGCCGTGGCAGGAAAGGAGAAAGTTACATCCCAGGATTACACTGCGGCTTACAATCGTCTGGCCTCTCAAATAGGTGAAGAGCAATTCAAACAGCTCAGTGATGCGGAACGTCGTGAACTCGCCGCGGCTACATGGGAGGAGGCTTTGGGGGACGCGATATGGAAATTGGCAATAGAGCGCGAGCGCGTTACCCTGGGAGAAGAGGAGCTCAGTGAAATAATGATGTTCACGCCGCCTCAAGAACTCCTGCAAGATTCATCCTGGTATACCGACGGGGAGTTCAACTACCAGTTTTACTGGCAGATGCTCGCCGATTCCAATCTTACCCCTCAGGTGCAGCGATTCGTTGAGATATACAAGGCGGAACTTAGCCGTGAGGTAATGCGTTCAAAGCTGCGCTTTGACGTAACTAACGGGTTCAGGCTCACCCGAAATCAACTCGTAGAAGCACAGCTCAGGGCGGGAACGAAGATGGTTCTTGAGGCATTATTCATCTACGAGCTGCCCCAGGTTGATTCAAACGTCACCAGGGCAGAGCTACAGGCCTACTACGATAAAAACATAAAGTATTTTGAGCGCGAGAAGTGGTGGGAGCTACGAACCCTTCTCTTCCCCATATACCCCTCCTCCGAGGACTCAAGCTTCTTGGCCGAAAGGATCGAGGATGCAGTGGCGGCTCTTGCGGCCGGGTACGATTTCGACCAGATAGCCATGGACTTTACCCAGGATTCAAGCAGAAGCGTAAGCCGTTCGATCGATCTGCTGGATGCGGTCGAGTATGAGGCGCTGAATCCTCTTGCTGAGGGCGAAGTCTCAGAGCCGTATTTCGACAGAGGAAGATGGCATCTTGCAAAGTTTGTTAAAAGAACCACGGATAGTATTACCTACCAGGAGATATACTTTCCACTTGAACCCAGTGCCGGGACCAGGAAAGCTGTTCTGGCGCGTATAGACGAGTTCCGCAAACGCGTCCGTAAGGAGAACCTGGATTCTTTAGCCGCAGAATACGACGCCTCAGTACGCGTCGGCCCATACGTCCGCGAAAGCAAGGATGTTGTAATGCCAAGATTCCCCTACACTGAAGCCGTCAAAACCTACGCTTTAGCATCGAAGGTAGGCGGCGTAAGTGAACCCTTCCCGGAAGTCAGGGGGATATACTACGTATTTGCGACCGTAGACATAGCAAAGCAGAAGATTATTCCTCTGGACAGCACCCTGGAATACGTGAGGGACCGGGTAATCCGTGAAAAGGCCAAGAGTGCTCAGCGCGATTACGCGATCCAGCTGCGTCGAAAGATCGAGGCCGGGGCCGATTTCCCATCGCTTGTTGGTATGCCGCACGTAAGTATAGATACCTTGCATTTCGGATCCTACTTTGAAGCGGAAACCCGATACGGTGCGGAGATGGCCGGTGCTTGCTATGCCCTTGACGTAGGTCAGATGGCCGGTCCGGTAAAGTGCGACATCGGCTACGGCTTCTTCCGCTGCCTGAAGCGTGAGTTTGACCCGGCTTCCGAACTCGTGCCGACCGCGATACAAAACGAACAGACGGTTATCCTTAACGCCCTGGCTGAAGAGATCTTCCCGCGCAAGGACGTGAAGGACTACCGCAGGGCAGACAATTACTACGGGGGAGGATAAGGTATGGCCCCATCGTCTAATGGTCAGGACATCACTCTTTCAAGGTGAAGATACGGGTTCAATTCCCGTTGGGGCTATTGGTTTCTAACTGAATAGAGGAGGTCCGTGATGAAAAGGAATGCTTTTCTCATACCTGTAGTTATTTCCGTGTTTCTTTTATGGGATGTCCCTGCCCAGGCCCGGCCCAACCACTGGGCGCAGAACGGCGCGCTGGATGTCTTCTACGCACCCGCAGGCGAACAGGGGTTGCTCTCCTTCAGCGTCATCCATCTGGCAGGCGGCTACTCAAACGAGATCCACGGTCATAACTACAGCGCGATCGGTTTCGCTCCGCTATCATTCCTCGAGTTCTCCGCCGCGGTCTACGCGGACGGCTTCCGCTCAGACGACGATCATTACCTGATAGGTCCTGTCATGCTCTGCCCTGCCCTGAAAACGGGTTATGCCTTTTACCTCGGTTCCGAACCGAATGAGAATGGATTCTTCCTGGCCCCCGGTTTAGTGGCGATAGGACACCTGGCCACGGCAAGCGTTTGGTCCGGCGATTCAACATCCGTTCCTGACCCGCCCCCGGGCCTTGATCTTACAGCGATCATCGGCGTGGGCTACGATATAATGAAGTTCTATATCAACGCGGGCTACGGCATGGGGTTTGAGTCAGGCGGGGTTAACACCTCGCTTCCTTGGGGCCTGGCCCTGCAGGTTTCCCCTATCGAGATACTCGATCTGGTTGTGGAGGTAACAAACCGCGCCACAACTGATGACGTACTTTCGTTTGACGCCTTACAAGTGACGCCTATGGTTCGTATCAGCACCGCTGCGGTAACCGCCGTGACCTTTGACCTTGCAGTGCCCATAGGCATAGGTCCCTCGCTTTACCCGTGGAAGATCGAGCTGGGTATCTCGGGGGCGTTTGACGTGATAAAGCCTCCAAAGGTGCCTAAAGCTCGCCTTATGGGACGCGTGATTGATGAAGAAACGGCAGACCCACTGGCGGCAAGGCTTATCTTCCCTGAAGCAGGGATGGAACCGGTGATGACCGACTCGGCGACCGGCGACTACTCGGTTGAGCTTGCCACGGGAGTATACCGTGTCCGCGCCGAAAGCCCGGGCTACAAGTGGAAGGAGAAGGGGGTCGTGCTTCAGGACGGGGACGAAAGGGTGCTGGACTTCTCGCTGGCAAAGGAAAAACAACCCAGGGCCCAGCTTTCAGGGATCGTAAAGGATACCAAAAGCGGCGAGGCGCTCGAACGGGTGTTCGTCTCCTTCGGCAGGACCGATGTCCCCGAGGTTACTACCGACGCCCTGGGGATCTACAAGGCCGCGCTTGCACCGGGAGACTACCGGATCACCTTCACCAAGGAAGGCTATGAGCCGGAGAGACGGTCTTTGTCTTTGAAGGACGGCGAGGCCAAGGAATTCAATGTGAGCCTTTCACCTCCCGAACCTGCCCGGATGCCCGAGTTTGAAAACGTCGGCTTCAATCCGGGCAGTGCGGTCATCATGCCTGAAAGCTACGCGGCGCTCGAGGAGGTGGCCAGCTTCCTTGAGACCTATCCCAGGGTTCGAATCGAGATTGAAGGGCACACCGACAGCATCGGCGAGGATGAGGTGAACATGTGGCTCTCCCAGCAGCGTGCAGACACGGTCAAGGGCTGGCTGGTCGCGCGCGGTATAGATGCCTCGCGCCTCATGGCTCGCGGATACGGTGAAACCAGGCCTGTCGGTGACAACCGCACACGCGGCGGTCAGAAGGCAAACCGCCGCATAGAGTTCGTTATCCTTTCAGAGTAGAAGCTCTTCGATCTCTTTAAGCTTCTCTTCTGGAACCCCCCTTTGCCTGGCCGCATCGAGCAGCCTGCGTGAGAGCAAGCGATAGAGCCTCTTTTGGGCGGGCAATTTCTCAAGGCTGTTCAAATTCTTAATGATAGTGTCCTTATCACCCCTTAGGAGAGGGCCGGAGAGTGCATCCGCCAAGGAACCGCTCTCGGCGGCGTTGCAGACCGTTTCTAAAGCAAGACGCGTTATTGAGCCTCTCCTTTCCTCCTCGCTCAATCCCAAAGATAGACCTATATCCTGGGCGTACTCGAGCAATCCCACAATCAGGTTGGAGGCAAAAACGCACATGGCGTGGTAGAGCGGTTTTTCTTCCCGTGAGATGACAAACGTCCTTGCCCCGATTCGTTCGAGCAAAGGCCTAAAAAAAACCACAGCTTGCTTCGGCCCCTCAAGGGCGAAGTAGACGTCTTTGAAAGCATCCTTTTCCAACCGGGGATAAGGGAAGGTCTGGGCAGGATGAGCTGAAAGACGAAGAGGCCCTCTAAAAACCTCGCTTGTAAGCGCTCCTGAGAAGTGTACCAAAAGGCTCTCTGGATTGATGAAGTCTTTCAGTTCTTCGTAAAGCGAGGCTATCCTGTCGTCAGGAACCGCAAATAGAAGAGCAGTTGCGTCTCTTGCCAAAGAAGGTGCAGGAAGCACCGGACACCTCAGAAGATCAGCTCCCCTTCGGGCGGCCAGGGGATCGGTGTCCGAGACCCCCACAAAGGCCTCGCCGGCGTTATACAGAGCCGCCGCAATGCTGAGCCCCAGGTTGCCCGTGCCGTAAAGACCGAATCTAAGAGCCATCTTTGAAAGTTACGCCTGTGAACAGATATGTCAAGTGTAAGGTGTAAATTCATTGTCTGCGTAGAACAGACTGTTGGTGCTTGACAGTTTGCCTCTATCGGTTAAACTAACTCCCTTCGCGAGTGAACCAACTACCAGAGGAGGAAAGATGGTCAAGATCAAATGCTTGGCTTTTGTGGTAACTGGATTATTGGTTACGGTAAGCTTGGCTATGGCTCAGGCCGAGGAGGAAAAATATCTTGAGGAAGTCCATCAATACGGAAACCAGGCTCTGAAGCTTGGGGGCTACGTGCAAGCCCGCTGGGAAGGAACCTTAGAAGACCGTGCAATGCCAAATGCCTTCAGGATTCCCCGGGCTTATTTCGGCGCCTCGGGCGACGTGGGAGAATGCTTCTCATATAAAGTGCTTCTCACCATGCCGGGCACCTCCATATCCCTTTTTGACGCATACGTGGACATAAAGCCAATAAAGCAGCTAACACTCAGGGTAGGTCAGTTCCAGACCCCTATAGGGATGGAAAAGCTTCGCTCCTCATCGGTGATCCTTTTCCCTGAACGAACCTTTGCCTCGGGTTGCGAGGAATTCCCGTTGATGAATCGTGATATAGGGGTAATGCTCACAGGCAATATCAAGTTCCTAACCGCTCAGCTAGGGATATTCAACGGTGAAGGCCGCAACGTCAAG
This sequence comes from Caldifarciminota bacterium, assembly GCA_023128825.1. Taxonomy (GTDB): domain Bacteria; phylum Hydrothermota; class Tepidihabitantia; order B3-TA06; family B3-TA06; genus B3-TA06. Next base: position 25,615 of record JAGMDF010000021.1, read on the forward strand.
GTGGACCTCAACGAAGCCAAGGATATCGCAGCAAGGTTGACGGTCAAGCCGATAGATTACATGCACTTTGGCGGCGCCTACCAGATGGGTAAACGTCTCTGGGTGGATACCACGGGTATGTTTTCCAGGGAGTGGGATTTTAACCGCTGGGGCGCTGAGTTTGCCTTAAACCCATGGGATCTTTGGTTCGCTACAGAGATCATGGGAGGCAAGGACGAGGAGGTCTCTCTCATTACCTACTACGCCGAGGCTGGCTGGATGTTTTCCGTTCCTCTCGACTGGATTCACGGTGTTCAGCCTGCGGTGCGCTACGAGGTGGCCGATCCGAATACCGACGCGGACGGCGACTCGCGCAGCATCATCACCGCAGATATCAACCTGCACTTGTTGCCCGCAGACAAGGCGAAGCTTGCCCTGTGCTATCGGATGATTACGGAGGAAAGAACCGAGGTTGACAACAACCAGATAATAGCCCAGCTTCAGCTAAAATTTTAAATCCTCCTTTCGTCCTGCGGACGAAAGATCGGAGAAAAGCAAGGATTAACGTCGGGGTCCCCGCACGGAGGCGAAGCATCCGTGTGGGGCAATAGGTTGACACTTAGCTCTGGTAACATATAATCATAGATGAGAAGACTGGCCCTGATCGGGAACTGGAAGATGCATACCACCCCGTCCGAGGCGCG
>JAGMDF010000022.1 GCA_023128825.1 Caldifarciminota bacterium
AAGGAACTGGGATGCACCTACGTGATAGTAGGCCACTCGGAACGAAGGCACGTGTTCGGCGAATCGGACGAGATGGTAGGCAAAAGGCTGGCGCGGGTGATTGCAAGCGGCCTCGTTCCGATACTTTGCGTCGGCGAGACCGAGCAGGAACGCCAGCAGGGACAGACCGATGAGGTTCTTCGAAGGCAGCTGGGGCGGGCGTGTGCAGATATTGAGGAGCCTCCGGCGATTGCGGCCTACGAACCCGTGTGGGCGATAGGGACCGGGAGGCGTGCGGAGATTGGCGATGTGGAGACGGCGCATCGTTTTATAAGAGAGAGATTGGCTGCAAGATTCGGCTCAAAGGCCGAGGGTATTCGCATACTCTACGGGGGAAGCCTGAAGCCTGCCAACGTTGCCGATCTTGCATCAAGCGAGGAGTTTGACGGCGGCCTTGTGGGCGGAGCATCGCTTTCCGCCGCATCGTTCGCCGAACTCATAGCTCGTGCCATTGAAAGGAGAAATCACTAGCTATGCAAGTCGTATTTATCGCGATTTTCGTTCTGCACATACTGCTCAGCCTCTTGCTTGTGGTGGTAGTGCTTGTTCAGCAACGCACCAAGGGTGGAATGGCAGGTGTTTTTGGAGGTGGTGGCGGCGGCGGCGGAGCCGAGCAGATATTCGGCTCCTCAGGGATTGCACCATTCATGACCCGAATAACGGCTATTCTGGGAGGGGTGTTCCTTCTGACAAGTCTGTTATTGGTGCTTTTCTCCGGGACTACAGCAAGTATTAGCAAAGCCCCTGCGGTGGGCGCCCAGCCCCAGCAGACCGCACCCATCCCTCAGTCTGCCCAGCCGGCCCAGGAGCAAAAAGCACCCCAGGAAGTGCCCGGACGGATTATACTTCCCGACACCACTGGAGGCAACTGATGTATGCAATCGTAGAGATAGCCGGTTTCGATTACAAGGTTAAACCAGGGGATCGAATTACCGTCCCGCAACTGCCCAATAAACCGGGTGAGAAGCTGGAGTTCTCCGATGTGAAGCTTCTTCGGGACGAAAAAGAACTCAGGCTATCCCCAAAGGTCTCGGTTAAAGCAAAGGTGCTCGGCCATCACCGGGGAAAGAAGGTGATTGTCTACAAGTTCAAGAGACGCAAGGGATACCGACGCAAGATAGGCTATCGAGATAGCCTTACAGACCTCGAAGTTACCGCTATCACCCCTAAGGAGTAACCTTCTTGGTAGCTTTTGCGTCCTTTGGGATAAGAGGTTCGTATGTATGAACAGTTCACCCAGCGCGTGCGTCGGATATTCAACAACGCACGCCGCGAGGCAATCCGCGTAAGGCACGATCACGTAGGACCTGAACACATCCTCCTTGCCCTGATCGGGGAAAAGGAAAGCGCTGCGGCCCAGGTTCTTGCCAACCTCGCGGTCAATCTTGACGAGGTACGCGAGAATCTCGTTGCCTCACTTGAAGAAGGCAATATAACCATACCGTTCAACGAGATCCCCTTCGACGAGGACGCTCGTGCGGTGATCAACTACGCGATCGAGGAATCGCGTGCCATGAACCACAACTACGTGGGCACAGAACACGTTCTCCTGGGGCTTCTGCGTGCCGAGACAAGCGTCGCCTCACAGGTTCTTATCGGGATGGGGATCGATCTGGATACGATAAGGGAAGAGATAGCTCGCATCCTTGGAGTACCTGCGGGGAAAGGACGCAAACGCAAGTCCAAGGCACCTTTACTCGAGCACTTTGCGCGCGACCTTACCGCTCTTGCCAAGGAAGGAAAACTTGATCCGATAATCGGTCGGGAAAAGGAGATAGAGCGTATTGTCCAGATACTTTCCCGGCGTAAGAAGAACAACCCGGCCCTTATCGGCGAGGCCGGCGTTGGCAAGACCGCAATCGTGGAGGGTATGGCACAGAAGATCGTCGCGGGCGAGATGCCGGTGGCCCTGCGCAAGGCACGTATCCTTGCACTTGACATGGCTTCTATAGTCGCAGGCACGAAGTACCGCGGTCAGTTCGAGGAGCGGCTGAAGGGGATACTCAAGGAGATAGCTGCGAGTGAAAACGTCATCCTTTTCGTAGACGAGCTTCACACCATCGTAGGCGCCGGTGCGGCGGAAGGGGCGATTGACGCCTCCAATATACTCAAGCCCGCACTGGCTCGCGGCGAGCTGCAGTGTATAGGGGCGACCACGCTTGAGGAGTACCGCAAGCACATAGAGAAACACTCCGCCCTTGAGCGCAGGTTCCAGCCGGTGATGGTCGAGTCTCCCACGGTCGCGGATACCATTGAGATACTCAAGGGCCTCAAGGAGCGCTACGAGGAGCATCATCGGGTTCGCTACACCGACGACGCACTGCACGCCGCGGTATACCTCTCGGATCGCTACATCTCGGACCGCCAGCTTCCGGACAAGGCCATTGACGTCATAGATGAGGCCGGCGCCAGGGTTAAGCTCTTGAATCCTGTGCTTTCGCCGGAGATAGCCGAACTGGAGGAGAAGGTGGCCGAGCTTTCTCGCCGCAAGGAGCGCTCGGTCACCGAGCAGCGCTTCGAGGAGGCGGCACAGCTGCGGGATGAGATAGAGCGCCTTAAGGAAACCATGCGCGAGAAGCAGAAGGAGCTGGAATCGAAGGGTGAGTACCCTCAGGTTACCCCGGAAGAGGTGGCGTACGTGGTTTCCAGCTGGACCTCCATTCCTCTATCCAAGCTTGAAGAAGAGGAGTCCAAACGCCTTCTGCACATGGAGGCGGAGATCGCCAAACGGATCGTGGGGCAGGATCACGCCATAGCGGCTGTTGCTCGTGCGATCAGGCGTTCGCGTGCCGGGGTAAAGGACCCACGCAGGCCGATCGGTTCCTTCATCTTCCTCGGGCCGACCGGGGTCGGCAAAACCGAGCTTGCAAGAACTCTGGCTCGCTTCCTGTTCGGAGACGAAAACGCGCTTGTTCGGGTCGATATGTCCGAGTACATGGAGAAGTTCAACGTATCCCGACTGATAGGAGCGCCTCCAGGCTACGTGGGATACGAGGAGGGCGGTCAGCTCACGGAGCGCGTTCGCCGCAGACCTTACGCCGTCGTTCTCTTCGACGAGATCGAGAAGGCTCACCCCGACGTCTTCAACGTGCTTCTGCAGATCATGGAGGACGGACAGATCACAGATTCTTTAGGCCGCAAGGTAGACTTCAAGAACACGATCATTATCATGACCTCGAACATAGGGACCTCGGATATCGCTCATGCCGGTCCGGTCGGATTCTCGCGCGATAATACCGAGGAGAACTACGAGCGGATGCGCGATCGGCTTCTTGAGGAGGTCAAACGAGTCTTCAGACCGGAGTTTATGAACCGAGTAGATGAAACCGTGGTCTTCAGGTCGCTTGATCGCGATGCAATGCTGAAGATCGTTGATATCCTTATGACGGAGATAGAGGAACGCCTCAAGGACAAGGAGCTTACCCTCAAGCTCGATGCGGAAAGCCGTGAGCTTCTGGTAGAGCAAGGCTTTGATCCCCAGTATGGAGCAAGGCCCTTAAAGCGCGCCCTGCGCCGTCTGCTTGAGGATCCACTCTCCGAGGAGATACTGCGCAAAAAGCTGGAGGGCGGCCGCCAGATCAAGATACACCGCTCCGGCTCCAAGCTCGCCTTCGAGACCACCGGATGAACCTTTTCCTGATCCTGGGTCTTTTCTCGCTGCCCATAGGCGATATTCGGGTTTTGCCCTCCGGGGTTGATGCCAATCTCGTTATTTCGCTGGCCGAACTTCAACCAGGCATGCCTTACAGCGACGAGCTCGCATCAAAGGCGGTCCGAAGGCTCTATTCTACAGGCTACTTTGATTACGTAGCCGTAGACACCACCATTATTGAGGAAAAGGTCCAGGTTACGATACAGGTAGAACAGCCTCCAAGACTCGAAAGGATAGAGATCGTAGGCAACCGGAGGTTGAAGACCAAAGCCCTTCTGAAGGAACTCGAAGCCGATTCCGGTGCGGTGCTCACCGCACGTCAGCTTTTCGACTGGGAACGCAGGATACGCGAGCAGTACAGGAAGAAGAACTATCTTCTGGCCAAGGTCTCTACCAGGCTGATTGAAGGCGATAATGAAGGCTATGCGGTCGCGCGAGTTGAGATAGAGGAAGGCCGGGGTGTAAAGATTTCAAGCATATCCCTTGAAGGCAACGAGAATGTTGCAGAAGGGAAACTCAAGCGAAGGATGAAGAACCGCTCGAAGTGGTTCATTATTCGGTCGGGCCGCTTTGACGAGAAGAAGTTCAAGAAAGACATTGAGAGCATAGAGGCGTACTACCACGACAGGGGGTGGATAGACGCCGAGGTCACAGAAACCGATCTGCCCATAGACTCGCTCGGTAAGCTCGATATCGTTATGCACATCGATGAGGGGCGTCGTTACTACACGGGCGAGTTCAATTTCGAGGGTCGCGAGGTTATTGCAGAATCAACCCTTGCAAAGGCTGTGGTTTTAGAAAAGGATAAGCCATACAGCCTTGCACGCGCCCAGGCCTCGCTTGAGAGAATCCGGCGTGCCTACTGGGAGCAGGGCTACATCTACGCGGCGGTGGATCCAATCGAAAACCTCCGTGAGGATACGATCGATGTCGCCTACCGCATCAGTGAGGGAGAACCGGCACGGGTGAGACGCGTGGTGATAAAGGGGAACCGCAGCGTTCGAGATAACGCAATCCGACGCCAGGTCACGCTTCTGCCCGGCTCGATCTTCAAGTACTCGCTGGTGGAACGAAGCCAGCGCAACATATTTAACCTGGGTCTGTTCAGCGACGTTCGTTTTTATCCAGAGACTTTGGAAGGCCAGGAACCGGATATAGACCTTGTGTTCGAGGTAGAGGAGAAACAGTCCGGTCAGATCGGTGCAGGAGTTACCTTCAACGCCTCGGAAGGGATTATGGGTTACGTGGAGGTTTCTCATCCGAACGTGTTCGGCGGAGCCGAGAACGGCCGCCTGCATTTCGAGAAGGGCAACAAGAAAACTCAGGCTTCGATCGGGCTTACCGAACCCTGGCTCTTCGATACGCCTATCCTGCTGGGCGGGGACCTTTACTATACTACACAACAGTACGACCTCCGTGATGCCCAGGCTACCTCGTACAATAAACGCTCGCTTGGTAGCTCTATTCAAACCTCAACCCCCATGCCCCTTGATTACACTCGCGGCGGGGTCACGCTGCGGGTTGAGCGGGTGTTCATTGACTCGGTCAAAAATCACCCCTTCCCTTCCACCCCAATCCTTGGGTTCGATCCCGCTTCCTATCCCAAGACCACAATCTCCACCACATTCGGCCTTGTGCGCGACTCGCGAGACTACTTCATCAACCCCTCGTCAGGTTCATACTTCAACCAGTCAATAGAGTTCGCCGGCGGCCCACTGGGCGGGGATATAAACTTCATCAAGGAGATAGCGGACGTACACATCAACTTCCCCATAGCATGGGAGCGCAAGATAGTCTTAACGCAGAAGATGCGTGTTGGCTACGTAACCGGCTACACCCGGACGGATACGGTTCCTCTCTACGAGCGATTCCGGCCTGGAGGAACGTCCTACGACGGCTTTGTGCGCGGATACGACGACCTCTCCCTGGGCACGGTTTCTAAGGGAGCGCTGCTCGGAGGCCGCGCGATGACCGTCTTCAACACCGAGCTTAAGGTGAAGGTGATTCCCCAGCTTGCACTGATAGCCTTCTTCGACGCGGGCAACGCATGGGAAAGGATAGATCAGGTGAACCTTTCCGAACTTAAGAAGGGTATAGGTGCAGGTATACGCTTCGAGATCCCGTTTATGGGTGTGTTGGGGTTCGACGCGGGATGGGGGCTGGACTACCCCAAAGGCACTACGTTCAGCGAGGCCTTCCGTCCCCACTTCCAGATCAGCCGCACCTTCTGATAATGCCTCTCCAAAGCCTTGGGTCTGAAAGTCAGTCTGAGCAAAAGAGCGCTACGATGCTGCAATCAGGATTCTCATGCTGACTCGACGACCTATGAGGATGATCCCTGTCCCGGCAGGAGAAAACGCATGAAAAAAAGGGTCCTCGTAGTTGATCACGAACCAAAACTCTGTTCCATCCTTACGAGGGTGCTTTCTGAGCAGGGTTATGATGTTCAGGTCGCCGACAATGGTCGCATGGCACTGGAGGCAATCCCCCAATTCAACCCCCACCTTGTTATAGCCGACGTTGCTTTGCCCCAGATGGACGGGTTCGAGCTGTGTCAACGCATCCGAAGTGATGCCCGCTTTAAAGCGATACGATTCATCTTCCTTACCGCCAAGGACGCCCGCGAGGATGAGATAGAAGGGCTCTCGGTTGGTGCAGACGACTACATCACCAAGCCCTTGGACGTTGACAAGCTCCTTGCCCGTGTTGACGCACGTCTGCGCTGGCTTGATAAGGTGGAGGAAAGCAAGACATACAAAGGAGTAATAGAGGGAAGCCTGGGGGGGCGGAACCTGGTGGACATCCTTCAGATACTCGAGCTGGGTCAGAAGAAGGGGGAACTACGGATCACTCAAGACGACAAAAATGTACGCATCCTTATCTCCGAGGGCGAGATAGTTTTCGCGGAGTACGGAACCAAGAAGGGCAAACTCGCGGTCTATACGGCGCTTACCTGGCCGGAAGGCCGGTTTCGCTTCACGCCGCTTAAGGAGGTTGAAGGCAAGGAACGTCTTGAGATCACGCCCCTGCTTCTTGAGTGGGCTCGGGTCTCCGACGAGATAGCACGCCGCAAGCCCGCATCTTCCGAAGATATCCTCGACGAGTTCCTCCACTATGTAAAGGAACGTGAGGACAATAGGGAATAATCCTTTTTCCCGCTTTCACAAACTATCATTCACCTGTTGCCTCACATAAGTCCCTTGTCTTCTCGGCTTGACAATCCGCTGATTGCCTCGTATCATTAACCATGCCTAAAAAGAAGGTTGAGGCCAAGGAAGAACTTCGCACGGGCGTAATATACTGCGGGGACAACCTGGACGTTATGGAACGCCTGCCCACGGAGTCCATTGACCTTATATACATTGACCCGCCGTTCTTCTCCAACCGTCATTACGAGGTGATATGGGGCAACGGCGCTGAGCTTCGCGCCTTTGGCGACCGCTGGAAGGGCGGCGTAAACGTTTACGTGCAGTGGATGAGGGAACGGTTGATGGAGATGCACAGGCTCTTAAAGCCTACCGGCTCCATCTACGTTCACCTCGACTGGCACGCGGTGCATTACATTAAGTGCGAGATGGACGACATCTTCGGTATGGGGAACTTTAGGAATGAGATAATATGGTGCTATAGAGGTGCAGGCTATCCCAAAAAGGATTTTGGAAGGAGGCATGACAATATCCTTCGTTATTCAAAATCGGATGACTACATTTTTAACTTAGATGATGTCCGTGAAGAGTATGCAGAGGCTACAAAGGAGCGTTTCAAACATTATATTGGGAATGTGAGAGGTGGAAAAGATTTTGGACTACAAACACTTCACCCACTCGGCAAGCAACCCGACGATTGGTGGCAGATTCAACCTATTGCGCCTTCAGCCAAAGCGCGTCTGGGTTATCCTACCCAAAAACCTGAAGAGTTGCTGGAACGCATCATCAAAGCTTCTTCAAATGAGGGCGATATAGTCGCCGACTTCTTCATGGGTGGAGGTACAACTATCGTTGTAGCTGAACGCCTTGGACGTCGCTGGATAGGTTGTGACGTTTCACCTATCGCCTGCAAGCTTGCCAGACGCAGAGTGAAGAAGCTCATAAAGGATGAACGCGAGATTGAGGTAATCGGTATGCCGCACGACCTTGACGAACTTAAGAAAATGGAGCCTTTCGAGTTCCAGAACCATATCATCGTTGACATGCTGCACGGCACTTGCTCGCGCACGAAGTCCGCCGACTACGGCATTGACGGCCACGATTTCGGACACAATCCGGTTCAGATAAAGCAGTCAGAACATGTTGGCAGGCCGGTTGTGCAGAAGTTTGAATCCGCCATTCGCCGTGAGAAGCGCACCAAAGGCATCATCGTGGCTTTCTCATTTTCCAAGACCGCCTACGAAGAGGTGGCTCGAATCAAGCTCGATGAGGGGATAGAGATTGAACTCCGCACCGTCCAGGAATTGCTCCAGGATTACTACAGGCGCATGGGGCGCAAGTAAAAAACGAACCAAACAAAACTACAGCAAAGCTCAAAAACAGTGAACTCAAGTGCATGGAAAGTGCATAGTACCGGTTCAGTGCGTTCCCGAAATCGAAACAAGATTGACATTCAAAGAGTTTACCTTAAAATACCCAAATGCAAGTAGAGCTTTTCGATACGCTGTCGCGGCAAAAGAAGCCTTTAGAGCCTAAGGATAATACGGTCCGAATCTACCACTGCGGGATGACCGTTCAGTCGCGCCCGCACGTGGGGCATCTGCGCGGCTATATCGTGATGGACGCTTTAAGGCGGTTCCTTCGCTTCAAGGGATACGAGGTCAGGCTTGTTCAGAACATCACCGACATAGACGACAAGGTCATAGAGAAGTCCCGCGCCGAGGGCATAGACTGGCGCATGCTTGCCGAACGCAATACCGGGGAGTTGCTTACGGTAACCGATGCCCTCAACATCGAGCGTCCAACGGTTATGCCTCGCGCAACCCAGCACATCGAAGAGATCATAAACTTGGTCTCTCAGATCATAGAAAAAGGCCACGCCTACGAATCCGAAGGCGACGTCTACTTCGACGTGCGCTCATACCCGGCCTACGGCAAGCTTTCAGGCAAGCGGATAGACGAGCTTGAGTCCGGTGCGCGGATCGAGCCTAGTGAAAACAAGCGCGATCCCCTGGACTTCGCGGTCTGGAAGGCTGCAAAGCCCGCTGAGCCTTACTGGTACTCGCCCTGGGGCAAGGGACGACCTGGCTGGCACATCGAGTGCTCGGCAATGTCGGCACACTATCTGGGGTCGGAGTTCGACCTTCACGCGGGCGGCGAGGACCTGGTATTCCCGCATCACGAAAACGAGATAGCCCAGTACGAGGCGGCCACCGGCAAGGGGTTTGCAAAGGCGTGGATGCACGTCGAGATGCTCAACCTTGCAGGCGAGAAGATGAGCAAATCCACCGGCCACCTGGTGCTTGCATCGGACGTTTTCGATAAATACGATCCCAACGTTCTCAGAATGTTCACCCTGCGCGTTCACTACCGCGCCCAGACCGAGTACACAATGGAGGGTATGGACGAAGCCCAAGCGGCCTGGGAGCGCATAACCACCTTCCTTACCGCTGCCGAATCGCTCGTTCCCGAACCCGCGCTCGCCTCTGAATACCCTGAGTTGGATGAGGTTCTTTCTGACGACTTCAACACCCCCAAGGCTGTTGGCATGGTCTTCGATCTGGTGAAGCAGGGCAACGAGGCGCTCGCTTCGGGTAACAAGGACAAGCTGGCAGAGGCTACCGCAAAACTCAACCTTGCGCTCGAAATCCTTGGATTTGCACCGCGACGTGATCGGGGCGGTGGGGATATCCAGACCCTGCTCGACCTCTTGGTCAGCTTCCGAACCGAGCTTAGAAAGGCAAAAGCCTTTAAGTGGGCGGATAAGCTTCGCGATATGATTCAGGCGGTGGGTTTGATCATGGAGGATACCAAGGAAGGAACCAGGATAAGATTCAGATGAGCAAACCGGAACTTCCACGATCAGCAGAAAAGCTTGCACGGATGATTGATGCCGCCATGCTGAGGCCCCAGGCGACGCGCTCGGACGTAGAGCGCTTCCTTGAAGAGGCGATACTCTACAACTTCGCCGCGGTGTTCCTTCATCCGGCGTGGATCGGCGACGCACGGCAGGTCATCAAGGACTCGCCTGTAAAGCTCGGTATCGCAATAGGTTACCCTCACGGGGCGCATCTCACCGAGACCAAGCTTTTAGAGATAGATCAGGGGCTTGATTTGGGTGCCGATGAGTTCGATATGGTTATGAATATAGGCAGGCTGCGTTCGGGCGAGGGCATGGCGGTCGCTAAGGAGATCGAGCGCTGCCGCCGTTCGATTAAGGGCAAAATATTTAAGGTGATAATCGAGACCGGCTGGCTAACAGATGACGAGAAACGGCTTGCCGCGCGAATAGTGGCCGACGCGGGCGCGGACTTCGTGAAGACCTCAACAGGTATCGTCGCGCCAGGTGCTACGGTCGCAGACGTGAAGCTTTTATACGAGGCGGTGGACGGCTCCATCGGGGTCAAAGCCTCAGGCGGGATACGCACTTTCGATCAGGTAATGGAAATGATCGAAGCCGGCTCTTCCCGGATAGGCACCTCCTCTGGCCGTGCGATAGTCGAGGAGGCGAAACAAAGATTTGCACCGCGCTAATCTTCTACTTCGGTTGAAGCGATTTACTTGACAATGGCGTAAAATTGACTAGTGTTTACTTATGGGAGATAAACGACACTTGGACGGAATGTTGCGGATATTTGAAGACACTCAGCAGGCAGTACCTGTTGAATTCTTCTCGTTGTATACAGGAGGCGATCGGAGGATTATTCTTTATCACGGTGACTGCTTCATGGGGATGAAGAAACTGATTGAGCCGGAAAGCGTGGATGTGATAGTTACCTCGCCTCCCTATAACATCGGTATACGATATGGACGATATGACGACTCAATTCCTAGAAATGCCTACCTTAATTGGATGCGTCGTTGGGGGACGCTCGTGCGTAGCGTTCTTAAACCTGATGGTTCACTTTTCATTAACGTAGGTTCTAAACCTTCTGATCCTTGGGTGCCGTTTGAGGTGGCTGGGGTTTTACGTGACAACCTTATCTTGCAAAACGTTATTCACTGGATTAAATCGATTTACATAGAGAATTCAAGCTATGAGGAGGAGCTGTCTTTGAATGTAGGACACTTTAAACCCATCAACAGTAAACGGTTTTTGAACGACGCCCACGAATATGTCTTCCACTTTACCAAGACGGGTAAGGTTCCGCTTGACCGCTTAGCGATAGGAGCACCCTACAAGGATGGTTCCAATATTACACGCTGGAAGAGTGCAAAAAATGGGATACGGTGTCGCGGGAATAACTGGTATATTCCTTACCAGACGATTCAACGGCGTGCAACGGATCGTCCACATCCGGCTAGTTATCCTCCGGAGCTTGCCGAGATGTGTATCAAGCTTCACGGGATGGATCGGGTAGAACTTGTTCTTGATCCTTTCCTTGGAATCGGTAACACTGCTATAGCTTGTGCACGTTTAGGTGTAGGGATGATCGGTTTTGAGATAGATGGGGAGTATCTGAAAGAAGCAAAGCGTTTATTGGAGAATAACGATGAATCTGTTGAGTGAGGAAGAAAAACAAGAGCTTATTTCTGGTATTTGCGAGGGTTTTAGAGGCGCAGAACATATGTATCGCTTATTAAAGGATTTTACTCAAGGCTTAACTCTTAAAGCTTTACCTCCCTCTTTGGTTTTCGCGGAAATGTTACGCAAGCTTCTGAGCGAACAAGAGGTAGATAAACTTTCTATAAAGAAACTCCTAGAGAAATTAGACACTCCAAGATTTGCTCAACGATTTAATGAAGAATGGATGAGTAAAACTTCCCGTACCCGTGTCGAAGGTGGTCTTATGGCCTCAATAACAGCCATTTGCGTTGAACGGTACTTGCAAAACGGTCGCCTTTTCACAAAGGGCAAGAAGTCGAATGACTTGCAGAGAATAGCGGACGGAAGCCGCTGGGAGATCAAAGGGGGGCGTGCTAAAGAATTTAAGCTAACCATTAATCAATCACATAAAGATATCGATAAAACATTCTTTATTGTCTACAACGGATTCCCAGAACGTAGAATCATCCACGGGGTATATATCCTCAAGGGGGAAGATAGATTCTTTACGCCGCGCCGGAAGGGGCTTAACATGCGAAGTTTCCGTAATGAATTTTTTGATAAGCACGTAGAGCGTATACTTTCGGAGAAATCGCTTTCCGGTTAACGATAGAGAGCTCTCCATCCCCACTTCACCCAATACTGTATTTAGCGTAGGAGGTTTGTCAAGATGAAAACACCCCACACGTCCGCTACGCGTCCGTGCGGGGACCCCGGAGTTGCCATCACCCAGTCCATCAAGTTGCATGCGTCGCCCCTACATATTCTTTGGGAGAGGGGTTAGAGGTGAGTGGTATAGGTTTGACACACACTGATTCTCGATTAGAATCAATGCTCAGTTTGGAAACGAATTCTCTTTAAGGAGGATTTTATGGCACATAAGAAAGGCGGCGGCGTTGCAAAGAACAACCGCGACAGCGCAGGGAGAAGGCTGGGCGTTAAACGCTACGCGTCGCAGTTCGTTAAGACCGGTGAGATCATCGTGCGTCAGCGCGGCACCAAGATCATGCCGGGCCGCAACGTTGGGCGCGCCAAAGACGATACGCTTTTCGCGCTTGCTGACGGTATAATCCGCTTCGAGCACGTGAGTAAGCAGAAGAAGCGCGTGCTGGTCGTTCCTGCAGAATAATCAAGGAGGTGAAATGAAGATACAATGGTTGGGCCACTCGGCGTTTCTTTTACAGACCGCGGACGGTCGCAAGCTGATGACCGACCCCTACGATTCCGGTTCCTACGACGGAGCGGTGGGCTACGAGGAGATTGATGTTGCGGCGGATGTGGTGACGGTAAGCCACGAGCACCCGGATCACGACGGTGTGGCCGGGCTGATTCACGCGCCCGGCACGGTGGTGCGCGAGTCCGACTCAACCGAGGCCTCGGGATTCAACATCCGGGGCATCGAGACCTTCCACGACGAAAGCCACGGTGCAGAACGCGGCCCGAATACCATCTTCGTAATCGAGGCCGACGGACTCAGAATCTGCCATCTGGGCGATCTCGGGCATCTTTTAAGCGAGGAGCAGATAGAGAAACTCGGTCGTGTGGACGTGCTGCTTATCCCGGTAGGCGGCCACTTTACCATAGATGCCGGCAAGGCCACCGAGATCGTGAACCGCATCAAGCCCAAGGTGGTTATCCCAATGCACTACAAGACCAAGGTGCTTGGATTCCCAATCGCCGGGGTGGAGGGGTTTCTTCAAGGCAAGTCAAACGTGGTGCGGATGGATTCCACCTTCACCGAGATTACCGCAGATACCCTGCCTGCCGAGACCGAGATCAGGGTTCTGCAACACGCAAAGTAGAACCGGCTTTCAGAGGGTTAAGCGTATGGGGTGTTTGGAATTCTAGAGAAGTTATTCACAGGAAGAAATAATGAAGGCAAAGTTTGAACGAGCGTATCAATTCAAGATTGCCTTGGAAGGTATCTCGCCTCCAATCTGGCGAAGGATACAAGTTCCTGAGACTTACACGTTTTGGGATCTCCATGTTGCCATTCAAGACGCTATGGGGTGGTTGGATTACCATCTTCATGAGTTTGAGGTCCCCGTTCCCTCCACAGGCACAAAGGTTAAAATCGGAATCCCTGATGAAGAATTTGGTCGCCTGATTCTTCCCGGATGGGGGGAAAAA
>JAGMDF010000023.1 GCA_023128825.1 Caldifarciminota bacterium
GACTTACAGCCGATTGTCAAGGTGGTGAGGTATGTATACACCCTCAACTCACTCACCCTAATCACCCTTCTGACATAAGGTTGACAAATAAAATAATTCTTTTACACTAAAGAGAAGCAAGAATTAACTGGAGGAGAGATGAGTGATCAGACCCTTCTAAGTATTATTGCTCTGATCGTTGGGGGATTGGGAACTATGGGAGTTATCATAACTGCGGTGGTGGCTTTAAAAAATGCAGGGAACTCAAGACAAACGATACGTTTTAGCGTAATAGACAGCCTCCTTAGCGAATATAGCAGTCCTGAAATGAATGAAGCAATGAAGGCGTTAGGAAAATGGTATGATGCTTACCATAAAGACGAAAATTGGCCACAGAAGTTTAGAGAACTTCGCGTGTCAGGCAAACCAGAAGACGCAATGCTGGACAACAGCCGAAGAAAATTCAGCCACTACGAGTATAGAATACACAGACTCTATCGAGCAAAAGTCATCGACCTCAAGATGGTAAAGGATATTGCAAGTGTATCCAACGTCTCATTCCTCAAATACATAATCAAACCACTGGAAATAGCCATAAACCCTGAACATTACGACAACGAGCTTTTCAAGTTTTTCGAGTCACTCTATGGCGAAGAAGAAACCCGAAAAGACCACGAGTCACTGCACCGGTCGTCGAATCCTTATACTGCGGAGTGAAAATAGACCAACGGCAGGCTAGCCAAGCAGGCAGTTCTCACAAAGGTAGCGCAGCCTGCCGAACGCAGTCTCCGGTTTGGGAACTACGATCCGCTTGTGGGAGGTAAACTCGCCGCAACTTGAACAGAGCATCTTAAGGTCGCGCAGGTCGAGAAGACAGCTCACGTCGCCAGGGATTATCTCGGCCTTCTTCTTAGGCATTAACCCTCCTAAATTGAACTAACGTACATATATTCAGATTCTTACGGATGTCAAGTGACTGACTGCCTGAAGTAAGCTTGACAAAAGCTAAAGCGTCAGTTAAATCGTAATCGTGACCAAATCGCGCGAAAGAAAAGGACCCTCGATTTTGGGCATCTTTGTACTCCTATCCCTCCTCTCCCTGATCTTGATAGGGCTTGCCGGATTCATCAAAAGTTTTGCGCGTCCGCCTTTGATCTACGTAATACTCGGAATGCCTGGGGTTCTTTTGCTGGCGTTTTTTATCATCCGATTGATAAGAGGGCCGCTCAGGGATCAAGGCTGTGGGGTTATAGACGCGGGCATCAAGAAACAACATGCCTTAAGATGGCAGGGACTCCTGGGTTACATAGGTGGAGGGCTTGCGCTGCTCGGTCTATTGGTAATACTGACAGGTGCCGGCTGGGGAGAAATCTTTAGAAAAAAACAAACCCTCACCGTTACCGAAGGTGAAACCCGGCAACTGTTATCGAACCCTGACGATTCGCTTCACCTTTACAAATTCTGCCCCACCTTCTACCACCAATCCCGATCTGCAAACGACTACAAGGCGCTGGTTATCACCCTTCTGGATTCGGTTTTTACCTGGGACACGGTAAGCCTCAACTCTCCTATAAAGATCGGCAACCGCCGCATATACCTTACCGATTGCGCAATGAGCAAGGACTCGCTCTACCTCCTGTTCAGGCTGGTCCTGCCCTGGGGTGACACCATCCCGTACGAGTTCCCGCCGGAGGGGGTGATTGACGACCCGCGTTTCCCCTTGATCGTCTCATTTGAGAAGTTTCATATTGACAGAACCCAGCTCTGGCCCGAACCTGAGGTACCCGAGGTATCAATAAACCTTATGCTCCCTGGAGAGCTTTTGCTATCAGAGCGCCTGCGCGCACCGGACTCGGTGAGCATGGAAGACTACACGCTGTTCTTCGACGGCATACGGATGCGGCCCACCGTTACCTTTATCTGCCTTAAGGACGACAGCTGGATGATCGCCGCGGCAGGTGGAGCGCTTTTGATAATAGGGTTAATCCTCGGTCTCATCTCACAGGCAGGCATAGGATTCGGGAGAGAAGATGTTTGACCCATTAACCGCGTTCACGCTGGAACGCCCCCTGCTTATCATACTTTCAACCCTTTACGGCCTCACGCTTGTGTTCTACTGCCCGCCCAAGGTAAAGACCAAGCGGGCAATCAAGATAACCGGCCTTGCACTGCACATCATGGCGGTACTCATCCACTCCTTCCTTCTGTTCTTAAGATTCTCAAGCACCGGACATGCGCCGCTTACAGGCCTTTATGAGACCTTACTTTCGATCTCGTGGAGCACCTCGTTCGTTTTCCTTGTTCTTTCGTGGAAACGGGGTGCGTTCGGGTACGGTCGTGCTGCAGCCTCGGTCTCGTGGGCCATAATATTAGCTTGCATCATACTGCACGTATTCGCATACGAAAAGGTTGTGCCTCGCTATCTGCCACCGATACTGCATACCTCCCCCTGGTTCGAACTGCACACCGCACCTGCCTTGCTTGCCTACGCGCTCTTCACGCTTGCGTTCTTCGCGGCATTAACCTCACTGGGAGGGAAGGACGAAGTGAGACCTGTGCGCCGCTCGGTGGCCTCCTTCTACCTGTGGCCAGGAATGATACTATTCACGGCCTCGCTCGGACTGGGCGGGGCCGCATCGCGCCTTGCATGGGGAGCATGGTGGATATGGAACCCGAAGTCCGCGTTCTCTTTAGTGATCTGGGGGCTTTTCTTCCTTGCTCTTCTATTAAGGGGAGAAAAAAGGTGGGAGAGAAGCGCCTTCCCATGGCTGGTGATAGCAGGCTTCGCCGCGATAATCTTCACCTACTTCTTCACGAACAAGGGCCTGCACAACTTCCTGTAGAATTATGGGCGTACTCTTTAACCCCAGGCGGTTCTTTAGAGAGATAGGCAAGACGCTTCAGCTTGCGCCGATGCTTTTGGCGATACGCTGGGTAGGAACGGCATCGTTCATTACGCTGCCGCTGTGGCTCATGCGCATCAAGCCCTTTGTTAAACCCTGGCTGCCTATACCTGCTGAAAGCTACTACTTCTGGCAGCTTATCTTCCTTCTGCCCTACGGGATCGTGCTGACCCTTATCCTCTCGGGTTTCTCGCTCCTTATCCTTCACGGCGGGGGCAGGTTCGGGACTCGTTTCCGCGCGGTTTTTGCGATCATCTCCTATGGATTGTTCCTCCCCTGGATTTTCTGTCTTGCGTGGGACCTTTTCCTCATCTTCTCAGGTCACTGGACTCTCCTCTGGGCAGCGCCTTTTCATGCTGCGGCAGTAGGAGCCGAGGGATTCCTCTACGCCTACGGATTCCGCAGGGTGTTCGGCGCTTCATGGGCAAAGGCGGCGCTGATTGCCGCTCTCAACTGTATCATATTCATCGGGCTTTCCGCGTTCGTAGTCAGATAGGCACAAAAAAACATAAAGTCAATTCAAGCGCATGAGACGACATCTCCTTCTTCTACGCCCATGAATCTTTTTAACTTAACGCATTGACGTCTGCCTCTTTCGCACTACAATAAAAGTGTAGGAGGAGAACAAATGGCGAGTGCTCAATTAAAGAAGCTACAATTCAGAGGATAAGCAATGGCCACGGGTGTGACGCTAAAGATGCAGGAACTTCCCGAAGCAACTGATTGTTCGTTCTGCTGGGGCTTGCGTGCAATTCTGCGCAGTTTGAACGTGAAGGCAGCGCCATTTGATATACGAGGATTCTCTTTAAATGCCTTTGCCATCTGGGCTCACCCAAGCAAACCGGTCAGGTCGTGGAAGGAGGCAAACTGCGATCTTTTTGTGGAATCCCTGCTGCGCATACTGGGACTTCGGGGAGGGCTTCTCTGTGCTCCCGCGAGCGAGCGTGACCTTTTGGGCCATTTCATTCGCCATTGGAAAGGCAGGGTTGAAAACAGCTTGCAGTCCAGCATCCCTGTGGCGGCTTCTGAGGTCTGGCCTGAGTATCTGTGGGGGATCATTACCGACTGGGACAGCAAAGAGCGGTTCTTGAAGGGATTGATCCCCGGTATAAAACACAAGCTCCTAAACACCTGCTGGCCGCGCAAGCTGCTGATAGTCGGCGGACCAGCGGTGTCGCCACGTATAAAGGCAAGCATACGGGTAATCCTGCGTCAGGCCGAAACCCTCGGAGCAAACCGTATCCCCCAAGGCAAATGGATAAGCGGGGTGGACGCATACCTCTTGTGGCGAGAGCGTATCGCTAAAACCTATACCCGCGAGGCAAACCATCACATCAATTTGGCCCGCTACCTTGCAGAAGCCCGCAACGATGCGGCCCTTTTCCTCTCCCATCACACCGATTTTCACAACACCGAAACCGAACGCATGATGTTTGCACTTGCGCGGCGGTACAAAACGGTTGCCGAACGCCTTAAGGAAGCCGTGACCGCTCCAGGTGAGCGCCCGTTCATAAATGCGGTTACCGAGGCTGTAGGTGAGGAGGAAAAGGCTCTGGCTCTCCTGAATGAACTTCTATTCCGAATCGAATAGTTAACAGGTTGACAAACAGCATAAACTCAGATATGCTTAAGGGATGGGAGACCCTGATTGAAGCGAGTCATCCTCGCTACCCTTATCTTCACAGGCGTATGGGCAGCCTTGTGGGATACACCCGAGGCCGATCTGTCGTTGGCACGTCTCCACATAACGAGCCCGGCAGGGGCTATCCAGAATCGTCCCGGATTCTTGGTTAATGTTTCAGGAATTACAAGTCTAACATCACTGTATCTTGAAGATACAGCCTCAGAGCGAACAAGCTCCTTGCCCATAATCAAGGGGTATCCCGAAGCCCAGGTATCCTTGAGATTCGGAAGATTTGAGTTGGGGCTATCAGGAGAGCAGACCCTTGATGCAGGGGGCAAGATTTGGGAACAAGAGTCGCCGGATGTTTTAAGGAGCCTTGATCTCTACAGGTTGTCAGCCGAAGCGGCCTGGTGGCCGAGCCAAAGGGTTGGGTTGGTGGCAGGATACAACCATCATCTGGGATGGTTAACGCGTGAAGAAAAAGACTCCGCAGCATCTCAGGCAATGGAAGCCTTTGGACACACCCCTGGGTTCTCAGCCGGACTTATCCTCGTTCTCACCGAGCGCTTGCAGCTCGACCTGGTCCTGCATTCACCTACCACTCCCATACAGCTTAAAGGAACCACAAACAACCAGAAGCACATCCAAGCAAGCATCTCGTTGCCGCTAAAAATCTTAACCGATATCCACATCGCAGCAACCGACCGCTTTGAGGGGCTCTTTACATTGAGCTATGCATTCACCTCCTCAATGGACTCTCTATATCTTGATTTAGACGCAGACTACGTCGGCCCCCTTTCTACAATCC
>JAGMDF010000024.1 GCA_023128825.1 Caldifarciminota bacterium
CCTTTAAGCTTGCGTCTGTGGGGTAAGTATTCCGCTTCGCCTGTTGACGAGCTGCGCCTGCCCTGGCCTAATCCGGGCGGGATAACCCTGGCGGCTGAAGGCATTTGGGAGCAGGGAGTATGGAGATTCTCTGCGAAAGTAGGTACGCGAATGTTCCACCCCATCTTGTCCGAGACTGGTGCACGATTGGAGGGAAACTCCTACAATCTCAGGATAGGGCTTGGACTGGTCATTTGACCTTGACTTGGCCGGATAATTTCCTAGACTTTAATCCAGATAAGACTTAGGAGTCAGATGAAAGCCGAAACACATCATTCTTTACAAGACCTCTTCGGGATAGCCATAAAGGCCGAGATAGAGGCGCAGGAGATATACACGGAAATAAGTAATCACACCAAGAACCTCGTGCTCAAGGAAAAGATGCGGTTCATGGCATCTGAAGAGAAGAAACACGAAAGCATCCTGAGAGGCCTGTTCAAGCAGAAGTTCGCAGGGGCTGAACCTGTGATTCCCCAACAGACGGTAGCACCGGTGCCCGGATGGAGACCGGACGAGGGCGGTAATGTAAGTGAAGCCCTCAAGTCTGCAATGCAGACCGAACTAGATGCCAAGTCGTTCTACGAGGCCATGGTCGAAAGGATTGCCGAACCGAAGGCTCAATCCATGCTTAAGTACATGGCCGCGATGGAGCAAACCCATTACCACCTGCTTGAGACTGAATACAACGCCGCGATGGAGCTTGAGGACTACGACCGTTTCGACCCGGCCGTTCACTGGGGCGCGTAAGTTTAGCTCTACCGAAACATAGGTACGACCGTCGGGATCCCCATAAAACTGCGCAGCAGATTTATGGGGTGAAAAAAAAGATGGACAAAAGGTGGTCAAAAGCTACCCAAAAGATGGTCAAAAGATACCCAAAAGCTACCCAAAATCCGGGGTCCCCACACCGTTGCTTCACAACGGTGTGGGGTGCATATTCGAGGTCCCCGCGGCGTTACGTAGTAACGTCGTGGGGTAAAAGGTTACCTTGACGCGGGCAAAACACGTCCTATAATCAAGATAACAACCCTCCCCTAACCATCAACCCCTCCCGCGAGCGGGACATCCCGTCCCGCTCGCTTAATTTTTGCTCCTTTTGCCGCAAAGCGGCAAAAGATCGCACGCGGCCTCCGGCCGCTTAGGAGCATGTTTACAATACCTTCACTGGGGTCCCCGCGAAGACGCATAGCGGATTCGTGGTGTAGTTACTCACCTTCCTCAAGAATCTCGATGGAGCTTACTATGCAGTCCCGGCCCTCAAGAATCTCAAGCGAACCCCGCTCGCACTTCGGGCAGGCAAAAACAGGCAAGGCTTGGTGAAACAAAGGGTCCTCCTTGACCTGAAGCGGGCCTTCGTATCCGCACTTGGAGCACCGCACCCTGGCCGGAATTGTCTTATGAATTATCTCCGCCTCCTCAGCTTCTGTATTCTTAAAAAGCTCTTTAAGCCAGAAGATCACCTGTTCGGGGTTAAGAAAGGTAAGTTGACCTACTTCGAGATTTATGCGGATAATCTTCACCGCCCCCTCGCGCCTTGCTCCCCTCAATACTGCCTCAGCTACCCCCTGGGCTACCGACATCTCGTGCATTAGACCTAGAGTTCGAGGGCTAAAATAAGCTCTTCTATCCCTTCGCCGGTGCGAGCACACATAATAACCACCCTGGTTCCAGGACTTATTGTTTTGACATCTTCCTTGAGCTGCTTAACCGAAACCTGCATTGGTTCGGCCAAATCCTTTTTGTTTATGACCGCTACGTCTGCCTCGCGGAATATGTAAGGGTGCTTTTTAACCATGTAAGGACCTTCGGTAACCGAAATCACCACCATCCTTTTGTCGGCACCCAAGGGGAAATCTGCAGGACAGATCAGGTTACCTACGTTCTCGATAAACAAAAGATCGATATCCTCAGAGACCTTATCCACTGCATGGGAGATAAAATGGGCATCCAGATGACACTCCTTGCCGGTGTTGATCTGAAATGTCTTGACCCCATGAGCGCCGATACGATCGGCGTCTATGGTAGTGGTCAAATCACCTGCCAGTGCACCTATACGGTAGCGGTCCTTTAAGCGTTCTGAGAGTTTCTCAAGGATGGTTGTTTTCCCCGAGCCTATGGCTCCCATCACGTCCACGGAGCGTATTCCTCGCTCCTTCAACTGTTTATTAATCTTTTCTGCAAGCTCACGATTGTGCGCAAGCAAACTCTCTTCACTCGCAAGGTCTACAATCTTGTGCATTCCTAACTTTACGCTGCAGGTGTGGAAAGTCAACGCGCGTTTGAGCTCAATCCCTCCAGGAACAGAAGAAGTTAATACTTGAAAAAGGTGCCATCCGATTTAAAATTTGCATTGAATTTATTTGATTACCACAACCTTGCGACTGACCCTTGCGCCCGCGGCCCGTAACTCAGCGAAGTAGACACCTGACGACAAGTCATGCACGTTCCAGTTGATTTTACCAGACGGTTGATCAACCCGCTGCGACCGCACCAGCCTGCCCGAGACGTCGAAAAGTTGGAGGATTGCCGCTTGCCCCGCAGGTAACGAGTATCGTAGGGAGATATTTTTAGCGATAAGGGTTGCATTAAGCTCAAGGCTCGGGTGCAGAGTGGGCAAAGGCTTTTCTTCAATTCCACTTCCTACTTTACCTGTCGTGTCCACGATCTGAGCATAAAGGCTGTAATCAGGTAGATGTCGATTATCGGTCCAAGCTAGAATCACACCGCCTGGGACTGCATTTACTGACGTGTTAAAATCGCCACCTGGCAACGAATCGGGATTCCAGAGACGTACTATTATTCCATTCGTATCGAAGACTATTTCACCGTCGGCATTTATCCGTTGAACTCGAATACCTTGATCAACATACGGTGGCCATTCAGGACTGGTCCATTCAAGGTTGTCGAATACTATCATTAAACCGTTGTTGCCATCAGGACACAATCTCGTGGCTGCCAGACGATAAGTTAATCCATCACTTTCCCAATAAGGCACACTACTACTTCCCCAAACCAAGTTCCCGTTTGAATTAATATGCTGAACATCGAAACCACTCCAAACAAAACATCCACCCGTATCATCAGAAATAATGCCATTCCAATCCGGTTCAGGATAAGGGGACTGATTAGTTTGCGGATTGTTTCTCGTAAACTCAGTTATCTTAACTCCACCTGAATCCCATACAACCTGACCTGTACTGTCTATCCGTTGAACCCCCAGATAGCCGGGGTTGCCGAACAGAACAACCGCTCCGCCTAAACCATCGCTACATTCAGCGTAAGGTGTAGAAATAAATTCTACTCGAACTCCCATTGTATCCCAAAGAAAGTCTCCATCAGAGTTGACACGCTGCGCGAAGTAGGCCCCTACGGTATCCCCACTTCTTACGCCTAACCATATATCAAGTACTGCTTCGCCAGAAGGCAAAGCCTTAGGTTTATACCCGCCCCCTGTGCCACGCGTCACGTAGATACCATCGGGTCCCCACTGGGGTTGTCCAGTAACATTTAACCACTGAGAGGCAATATCTCTAGGGTCAACACTATAGTCATCCCACGTAGCAACAAAGCTGCCGCTCGAAAGAACAGTGCATGTTTGCAGACGTTGCGTTCCGTTCTTCACGCATACCGCCTTACCCAGATCTCCCCACAGCCGCTGGCCGGTGGAGCCTGATATCTTCTGCGCGTAGATGTCGCCGTCGTCATTGCGCTCGTCCTGCCACACGAACCAAACATCCTGGCCGTCGGTTACCATGTGATGGTCTAGCTGGTTTGAATCGCTCAGGCATACCCGAACGCCTGATGCGTCCCAGTGGATCACACCTGTCGTATCCAGCTTCTGGCAGTAGATAAGCCGATCAGCCTCCCACGAGATGATAACCGAGCCGTCCTCCAGGTAAACCATCTGCGGGTTGCTTATGCTCTCAGGCGTCTGCACCACCTTCACCCCGCCTCCTGGCCAAAAGGCTGAGGCGGTTAGTGTTAGAGCCAAGGTTGTCAGGATAACTTTCCTCATTCTATCCTCCCTATTGAGTTCATAATATATAAATATAGGCACTTTTGGCCGGGATGTCAAGCATCTTATGTCATTGCGAGAAGTACGATTTGAAAAATCGTTACGCCGCACAATATCAAACACACTCCGAGATTGCCCTTCGCTTTGACGATTGGGGTCCCCGCAAAGGAGCAAAGCTACTTTGTGGGGTAAAATCAAGGGTAGGGTATGTGCAGGGTATCCCCTTTCTTGACGCCGTGGGCACGGAACCAGCCTTGCTCCATCTCGATCGCGTACTGAAACGGCCTGAACGGCATGTGCATGGTGGTGGTATCGAAAGGCTGCATCTGGCTGATGCCCACGATTTCGCCCCGGAAGTTTATGAAAGCGATGGAAAGCGGTATCCTTGTATCCTTCATCCAGAACGGGTATATGGCTTCCTGGGGAAAAACGAAAAGCATGCCGTGGTCCGGGAGAAGGGAGTCCCGAAACATGAAACCCTGACGCCTTGAGTCCGAATCATCGGCCACCTCCAGGGTTACCCTGATTTCTCCCATCGTCATCTCCACCTGATTCGGCTTCTCCTGGGTCTTTACCTTCGCAGGTGCATTCGATCTGCACCCTGCCAACCCTGCAACTACAGCAATCAGCACCGCCCCGGAGAGCCTGCCCCGACGTGGTGGGAGACCCCTGCCTGCCTTCACCCTAATCCCAGTATATGAAGCGTCCGCAGTTCGGGCAGTTATAGACTGCCCCGCGCTGGCCTGAAAGCTCGGTGGGCACCTTGCTGAAGCATCCTCCGCAAAAACCGTTCAAAACAGGAACAATCGCCCAATCGTTGTAGCGACTGATTATACGCTGATACATCTGGTAAAGCACAGGGCTGATTTTCTTCACAAGCTCCTCCCGCTTCTTTAAGAGCATCTCGACGGGATCTTCGGCGGTCTGGAAACCGATCTTCTGGAACTCGCGTCTCATCTCGGTGTTACGCCAGTCCTTTATCATGTAGTCCAGATGCTGCAACTCCAGGAGGCACCTGATTTCTTCAGACATCAGAGCCCATCCTCGATCTCTTTAACAAGGGCTATAAACTCCTCGGGTGTCTGTGGTTTCTCGTAGAGCTTGCGCTTCAAGAGTTCCTGGCATATCACCGCCACCCTTCCCAGGGTTATAAGATACTGGTTACCCGGGTCCTGGGGAGGTGCAACGATCAGAAAGAAAAGATGCACAGGTTGCTTGTCGATGGCGTTAAACTCCACCCCTGCATCAGAGCGCCCTACTACCACCTCCAGCTTGTCTGCGACCAAAGAACGTCCGTGCGGAATGGCAACGCCCTTGCCGATTCCCGTGGAACCGAGTTCCTCCCGCTTGAGTAAGGTTGAAACAAGAAGGTCTGAGTCTTTGTCCTTGCGAATGCAACCCATCAGCTCCAGCAATACATCCTTCTTCTTTCGCGCAGAAAGACTGAGGTTTATACACTCCGGTTTGAGCAGATTGTAGAGATTCACTGAACCTCCTTTAAGGTATCATAACATAATTAACTTAGGGCGATTTTAGCCTATGTCAAGTCTTTTGAGCGAAGTTAACCTTCTTTGCATCGCCCCACAACTGTTCAAGTTCATAAAACAAACGCGTTTCAGGAAGGAAAAGATGAACTATTACCTCGACGAAATCCAGAAGAATCCAATCCCCGCCCTCCAGTCCCTCAATGTGGTGCAAACCCCAATCACCTTTGCTCTTCAGGCGCAACTCCTCTGCAAGGGCACGGTTATGGATGCTTGAGGAAGCCGTGGCAAAAACGAAAAATTCCGTAACATCCGAAAGCTTACGAACATCAAGGATGTGGACATCCTCCGCCTTCTTCTCAACAAGCAGTCTTGCGAGCTTCTTGACAAAGGCGCCGCTTAGTTTCACTGGATGGCCTCCACTGTATCCGGGAGATATTTTACGTAATCATCTCCTATAATAAGCGTCACCCAAACCGGGGAAAGGGTATCGAGTGACTGGGTTACAGCAGTTTCATCAAGCCTAAGGGTACGTACCAGCAGACGGGCATTTGCGTTCATGGGACTGCGGCGTTCCACAACGAGTGTCTGAGCGAAGTGGCCTTTTGCATCCCCTATGGAAAGCACATCGTAGCCATTGCCACGCAGATAAGCCCTGGCGCGTCGGGCAACACCGGCCTCGCCACACCCATTGAGTATCTCGACACGAACAGACCCCCCGACCTCCGGCTTGGCAACCATTTCTCCTTTTGTTATAAAATAGTATCCAATAGAAGCCGCCGCTCCCATCACGAAAAGCACCAGAACTATGAGGATGAACCTTTTGATCGCAACCCCTTTATACAGTTGTTACCCTCTACCACCGTATCTTCCAAGGTAACGAAAGGACCTACGCGAGACCCGGGACCGATACGAGTAGATCCTCTGAGTACTGTTCTGCCGTTCACCTGGGCACCGGCGGCCAACTCCACTTCACTATCTGCAAAAACCATATGAGGATGTTCGATCCTGGCCCCTGTGCGCCGCCAACGTGAAAGGAGCCGTCTGCGTAAAATATCCTCCACGCGCTTAAGTGCCGCTGAATCGTTAACACCCATCAGTTCGCTGCTGTCCTCTATCTTAAGAGCCTCCACGCGCATTCCCCTCTCAACAAGGATCGCGACCACATCCGTCAAGTAATACTCACCTGTGGCAGGGCTTGGCTCAACAAGTTCGAGCGTATCAAACAAAAGGCTGGACTCGAAGATGTAGGTGCCTGAGTTGATCTCCCGGATCGCTCGCTGGACCGAAGATGCATCCTTATCCTCCACGATCCGCAGGACGGTACCATTGCCGTTACGCACAATGCGTCCGTATCCCGAGGGATCCGGAAACTCTGTGGATAGCAAGGTAGCTGCTGCTCCACGCGACTGATGCAAGGCTATCATATCAGAGAGGGTCTGTGAACGTAGAAGTGGAACGTCCCCGCATAGAACCATAACCCTGCGGGTCGTGACTTCATCCCGACAACGTCTGGCCGCATCCGCCGTACCCAAAGCCTCAGGCTGGATGATATAACGAATGCCCTCGTCGTCAAGCTCCTGAGGTATCATCTCATGCCCCTTGGAATCCACCACCACAAACAGATGCTCTGGAGAAAAACGCTGCACCGTTGAGAGGACGTGTGAAATCATCGATCGGCCAAGCAAGGTACGCATCACCTTAGGGGTAGAGCCCCTCATCCGCTTACCACTACCAGCAGCCAGAATGATGAAGGTCACGTGTTCCCCAATGGATTGTTTTCAGAATCCACCCTGATGATGCGGGGAGTTATACTCTCGGAAGGTGCAAGGTATGCAAACACCATCACGATCAATCTGTCACCTATCTCCCCAAGCCTGGCGGCTCCGCCTTTTAACCAACAGGCACCTTCATTTTTCTCTTCGATGAGGTATGTTTCGAACCGTTCACCGTTGGCGAGATTAACGACCAAAACACGCTCGCCAGCAACAAGACCCGCCTCTTTTATGAGCCTCCTGGAAAGCCCCAGGCTTCCCTCATACTCCAGACTCTTCCCAGTAACTCGAATCGGATAAAGCTTGGCCTGAAGAAACTCTCGAAGCACCTATCCAGACTTCTTTTTAGGGGCTGGCTTCTTCTTCGCTGGGGCTGGTTTGGAGTCCTTGACGACCTTCTCCTTTGCGGATTTGTCCTTGGCTTTAGCCTTGGATTTGGCGGGTTTGGCCTTCGACTTATCGGTTTGCCTATCAGACGACTTAGCAGTTGTCTTTGTTTTTGGCTTGGTTTTCTTCGACTTCTTAGGCTCTCCCTTAACCGTCATCTCAAGAACAGCCATCTGGGCTCCATCCCCAAGTCGTGATCCAAGCATGAAGATCCGCGTGAAACCGCTATCTCGGTTCTCGAAACGCGGGGATATCTCCTCGAAGAGACGCTTGACCAGCCCGTGATCACCAAGATGCACGTAAGCGTAACGTCGTGCGGCCAGGTCATCCCGACGGCTTCGGCTAACCAGCCTTTCGGCTAATCGCTGAGCGGCCTTGGCCTTAGGCAGGGTGGTTTTGATGCTCTCGTAGAGAAACAACGAACGTACAAGCGAGCAGAGCAACGCTTTCCGATGCGCACGCGGACGCCCAAGCTTTGCAAGATCGTTCCTATGCCTCATCTTCGCTACCTTCTTTTGTCTCCTCTTCAGTTGGCTGCTTGGCAAACTCGGCACCCATGCCCTCCAGCCGAGAACGCAGCGTGGAGAACGAACGAGGCTTTATATCACCCCACTCTTTAATCTCTTCCTCCGTATTGCTAATCAACTCGGCAACCGTCTTTATACCGTGATCCGCCAGGGCTTTTTTAACCGTCTGCGGCACATCCAAAGACTCAATCAGCACCTCGTCCCAGGCGGTTTCTTCTGCTTCTCCGGATTCAGCCAGACCAGCCCGAGGGTCAACAATCTTAGAAAGGGCCTCTACATGGCTCTTAAGAAGCTCTGCGGTTTGAGCGAGTGTCTCCTCAGGGGTGACGCTGCCGTCGGTGGCAACCTCGAAGGCTATCTGCTCGTAGTCGGTCCGCTCCCCATACCGTACATTGACTACATCAATCTTCACCTGACGAACAGGCGAGTAAAAGGCATCGAGGAAGATTGTACCGACCGGCTCACCCGGCGAACGCTTCTTCACCGATTCCTGATTTTCATAACCCCTGCCGCGCTCAACCTTTATCTCTATGTGCACCGGGCGGTCTTTTGCGCTAAGGGTAAGAATCAGGGCATCGGTGTTTACAAGCTTCAGGTTTGCAGGCAGCTCGAGGTCTGCTCCGGTGTATTCTCGTGGTTTTTCTGCATGCAGATGAGCGTATTCAAAATCCGCCCCTTCGAGCTTGAAGCGCAGTTTCTTAACATTCAGAACTATAAACGGCACGTCCTCCAGTACCCCGTCAATAGTGGAGAACTCATGAATAACCCCGTCTATTCGCAGCTGCGTTGGTGCCGAACCTTCAACCGAGGAGAGCATGGCACGACGCAGCACCGTTCCCATCGTCCACCCCCACCCACGGGCTAATGGACCAAAAGTAAACCGACCGAAGGTATCGGTAAGTGTCTCTCGGTCCACCGCAACCGCTTCGGCAATCTTTATGAATCTAGTTCGCTCAGACACTAACCCCTCCATTACTTGGAGTAAAGCTCAACAACGAGCTGGGCATTAATAGGTATCTCGGCTACATCCTCAGCCGCCGGCAAACGCGTAATCTGCACCTTCTTGCCGCTACTGGCAGCTGAAAACCAGGGGGGCAACTTCACTGTATCGAGGAGCTCGGCACATTCCTGGGCAGAAGCTGAATCCGGCTTACGCAGCTCTATCTGATCCCCTGCCTTCACAAAATAGGAAGGGATATCCACCTTATGTCCAGAAACGGCTATATGACCGTGGCGAACCATCTGCCTGGCCTGGGAACGACTCTGAGCCCAGCCTATCCTGTGGACAACGTTATCCAACCTGCGTTCCAAAAGCAAAAGAAGTCCGATAGCCGGATTGCCACGTTTCGCCGCGAGCTTAAAGAAACGGCGGAACTGGCCTTCAAACATGCCGTACATGAGGCGCAACTTCTGTTTCTCCTTAAGCTGCAGGGCATAAGCCGAGGCACGCCTGCTGTAACGCGATCTCTCCTTGGCACCGCGCCGGGAAAGAGCGCACTTTTCAGACAGACAACGTTCGCCCTTCAAAAAGAGCTTCTCGCCCTCACGGCGGCACTTCTTGCAAACCGCTGATAAATCTCGAGCCATAATCTCTCCTAGATCCGCCGCTGCTTAGGTGGCCTGCAGCCGTTGTGAGGTATAGGAGTTGTATCCACGATCCTGGTAATCTGCAGACCTGCATTTTGAATGGAACGAATGGCAGCCTCACGACCGGGTCCCGGGCCCTTAACGTAAACCTCAACCTTCTTGAGACCCTGGGAAGCGGCTTCACGTGCGGCTGATTCCGTAGCCTGCTGGGCTGCAAAGGGTGTGCCTTTTTTGGCTCCCTTGAAACCTATCCGCCCTCCTGAAGTCCAAACGAGAATATTGCCCTCAAAATCGCCGATCGAGACTATCGTATTATTGAAGGTTGCAAAGATCTTAACGATTCCCGCCTCGGGAAACCGCGTCTTCTTGCGACGAGTTCTCTTTCTGGCCAACGATCCTCCTAGGCTTTCTTCTTCTTAAGCACGCCGCTTGTTTTCTTGGGACCTTTGCGGGTGCGGGCATTCGTATGCGTGCGTTGTCCACGAACCGGCAGACCCATCTTGTGACGAATACCTCTATAGCAGTTAATCTCTACCAGACGCTTGATATCAGCTGACACCTCCACACGAAGGCTACCTTCAATCTTGTAGTTCTCTTCTATCTCACGACGAATCAGGGTTAACTCCTTCTCATCCAGATCCTTGACCTTCTTGCGTGGATCAACGCCGGTACTTGCAAGGATCTTTCTGGCAGTAGAAAGCCCGATACCGTAGATATAGGGCAGGGCGTATGCAACCGCCTTGCCAGAAGACAGATCTATGCCAGCAATTCGTGCCATCTCCTAGCCCTGCCTCTGTTTGTGTTTAGGATTGTGCTTGCAGATCACAAACACCCTTCCATGGCGCTTGACGATCTTGCAGTGCGTACACCTTCTCTTGACGGACGCTTTAACTTTCATAACTAAAAACTCCTTCTGGCCTTTACTTAAACCTGTAAACAATCCGGCCCCGGGTAAGATCGTAGGGCGAAAGCTCCACGAGCACCCGATCACCCGGAAGAATCTTGATGTAGTGCATGCGCATCTTGCCTGAAAGATGAGCAAGCACCCTGAAACCGTTATCCAGCTCCACCCTGAAGGTCGCGTTTGGCAGCGCTTCTACAACCGAGCCTTCGGTTTGAATTAAATCCCTTTTAGACATATTCTGTCAGCACCTCTGGCCCGTTTGCGGTAACCGCAACCGTGTGTTCAAAGTGGGCGGAATATTTCCCGTCCGCTGTAACCACGGTCCAGCGATCCTCACAAAGCCTAACCTTACCGATCCCCAGGATAAGCATCGGTTCTATCGCGATCGTCATACCTGCCTGGAGACGAGGGCCGACACCTGAAGGGCCGAAGTTGGGGATATTCGGTTCCTCGTGCAGGGCAAGCCCTGTCCCGTGCCCGAAGTAATCACGCACCACCTCGAGACCTGCTGCCTTCGCCACCTCTTCCACAGCATGACTTATATCACCAACCCTGTTACCAGGCATTGCCTGCTTGATCCCCGCCTGTAACGCCTTCTTCGTAACTTCCATCAATCGCTTGACTTCTCCACCAACGTCACCAACGGGTATGCTTCTTGCCGAATCGGCAATAAAACCGTCCTTTGTAACACCTGCATCTATCTTAACCAGATCACCTTCTTTGATAACCCGATCCCCAGGGATCCCGTGAATTACCTCTTCATTTATGCTTATGCATGCAGAGGCCGGGAATCCACGATACCCCTTAAAGGTGGGTTCGGCGCCCTGGGAACGTATAAACTCCTCAATCGCCGCATCCAGGACGGCTGTCGTGCAACCCGGCAGCGTTTTCTTGGCGGCTAAATCCAACGACTTTGCCAAAATCCTGGCTGCGCGGCGGATGCCTTCGATCTCTTCACGAGACTTAATCACTATGCCGGACACAGCTCACCCCTAACACTTTCAAGAGCCTTATCACCTGACAGATTCCCATCCACCCTTATGAGACCATCGGCGAAGTAATCAACCAGAGGTGCCGTTTCTCTTAAATAGACCCGGTAACGCTCTCTGATCACCTCCTCGGTATCATCTTTGCGGCGGATGAGTGTAACACCGCAATTATCACAAACCCCGTCGTTCTTCGGGGGCCTGAAGCGCATGTTGTATATCTCCCCACACCCAGGACATACCCGCCTCGAACTTAAACGGGATGTCACGGTCTCTTCTGACGCATCGAGGTAGATAACGTGCAGATCATCCTCTGCGGATAAGAGTGAACGCAGTCCCTCGGCTTGCCTTATGGTGCGAGGGAAGCCGTCAAGGAGCACCCCTTCCGGATGTGTGCGGAGGAACTCCCGAGCAAGTGCAAGGATAGTTTCGTCATCCACGAGACGCCCGGCCTCAACGGCAGACTTCACCTTGAGTCCGAGCTTGCTTCCCGCATCAATTGCCGCACGCAACGCATCACCGATCACAAAAACCGCAAGCCTCAAGTGCTCGGATAGGGATGCGGCCAGGGTGCCCTTCCCGGAACCCGGAGGACCCAGAAGCACAACAATCTTCAACGTCTTCCCCTGATCTTAGATCCCTTGAGCAGGCCTTCATAGGAGCGCATGAGGAGATGGGACTCTATCTGCTGAATCGTATCGAGCGCCACACCCACTATGATAAGGTAGGTCGTGCCGCCGAAGAAGAAACTTACGCCGAGCCCCTTTATGAGCCACCAGGGCATAAGGGCCACAAAGGCAAGGAAGATGGCCCCTGGAAGTGTAATCCGGCTAAGCACCGTATTTATGTACTCGGCTGTCCTTGCACCAGGCCGTATGCCGGGCACGAACCCACCCATACGCTTCATGTTGTTGGCAATATCCTGTGGGTTGAAGACGATCGAGGTGTAGAAGTAGGCGAAGAAGATGATGCAGAAGGCGTAGAGACCGTCGTAGAGCGGGCGCCCGGGCTGAAGCCAAAGCTGCAACCCCTCGGTAAAGTTGGTCTTCCCGAAGAAAGCCGCAACGGTTCCCGGGATCATCATGATACTCTGGGCAAATATGATAGGGATCACGCCTGCGGTGTTCACCCGCAGAGGGATGAAGGTAGACTGTCCCCCGTAAATCCTTCTTCCTATGACCCGTTTGGGGTATTGGACTGGAATCTTACGCACCGCCTGGGTCATAAGAACCATGGCACCGAAGGTGAAGAGGATCACGGCAACAAGCACCACCAGAACGAACCAGGAGAGCTCCCCTGCCGCAACCTGCTGGATTGTACGACCCAAATCGGTAGGGATACGGTCAAGACAACCGATGAAAATGAGAAAGCTGATACCGTTACCTATGCCTTTCTCCGTGATCAGCTCACCGATCCACATGAGGAAGATAGTGCCAGTAGTCAGTGTGAATATGGTAAGTAATCGAAGTATAAACCCCGTCTGTGAGACAAGAGGAACAACCCGGCCGTCGGGAAGCTCCACAGGCGGCTGACCTTCAAGGAATACCGCGATCCCTACAGCGTAAAGCAGAGCCAGAACAACAGTGAAGTAGCGAGTGTACTGGTTGACCTTGCGTCGTCCTTCCTCATCCTGTTGCAACTTCTGCAGCTTCGGGAACACCGACCCAAGGATCTGAAACATAATTGAAGCCGAGATGTAAGGCATCACTCCAAGGGCAAACACAGACCCGCGCGTGAGCGCGCCGCCTACAAAAAGATCGTAAAGCCCAAAGACAGTGCCCCTCATCTGGCCAAGAAGCACGCCCACCGCTTGAGGATTAAGACCTGGCGTAGGGATATGGGTTCCGAGACGGTAAACGACTACCATAAGCAACGTAAAGAGGATCTTCTTTCTGAGATCCGGGATCTTGAAGATGTTCCCTACGCCCTGCATCATGATACGTTCACCTCAAGCTTGCCTCCGGCCTTCTGGACCATCTCACGCGCCTTCCGGGAGGCGGCGTGAACTTTTATCTCAAGCGGCTGTTTAAGCTCGCCTCGAGCCAGAAGCTTTACCGGCCGGTCGCCGTGACGAACCAAACCATGTTTGGCAAGGCTCTCTGGAGTAACAGGTTCGGTGGGGTCCCAGGAGGCAAGGCGAACAAAGTTGATAACCTGGTAGCGCCGCTTGTCCTTACCCTTGGCCTGGTGCATATGATTTTGTTTTTTACCCTTCTGCATGCCTCGCTTAGGGATACGCCGTATCAAGGGCATCTGGCCGCCTTCAAACTTCGGGCCGTGCTCTTTGCCGGAACGCTGCCCTGCGCCCTTGTTGCCGCGACCGCAGGTCCTACCGTTACCTGACGCCACACCTGTCCCCAAACGCCTGCGCCGCTTATGAGCCTTGGGATGCCTCTCAAGCAACTCAGCCATCAACAACCTCCTTCACTTCAACAAGATGGGAAACCTTTGCTATCATCCCACGAATCACCGGCGTATCATCGTGGATACGGCTTGCACCGATATGACGCAACCCCAAGGCGCGGGCATTTTTTTTATGTACTGGTTTTGAATCAATCAAACTGCGTACCAGCGTTACCTTCAGTTTCTTACTCTTCGCTCGCATCCTTACGCTCCATAAAGTAAGAGATCGGTTTATTGCGCAGACGAGCCGTCTCTTCAAGGCTGCGTACACTCTTCAGAGCCTGAATAGTCGCCATAGCCAGGTTGTAAGCTGTATGCGCACCCAAAGATTTCGTAAGCACATCCTTAAACCCGCATACCTCCAGAACCGCCCTGACCGGAAGGGTCGCAACAAGGCCGGTTCCAGGCGAAGCTGGTTTAAGGATCACCTGGCTGGCGGAAAAGCGTGCCACGGTCTGGTGAGCGATGGTTCGACCGACAGAGACCTTGCTCATGGATTTGCGAGCTTGCTCACGCCCTTTGGCCACGGCGATAGCCACCTCGCCAGCCTTCCCATGACCTACGCCGACTCTTCCGGCACCGTCTCCTACGACGACCGCTGCCGAGAGCTTGAAATTCTTTCCGCCCTTAACCACCTTTGTAACACGCTTGATCTCTATCACCTTGTCAAGCAAGTCATCCTGCGGGGTCCTTGTCTGAAACTTATCCCTAAACATGCTAGAACTCCAGTCCTTCCTTGCGTGCGGCTTCAGCCAGAGCTTTCACTCTGCCGTGATACTTAAAACCTGCCCGATCAAACACTATCCGGGCAATCCCGCGTTTCTTAAGCTCCCCTGCAAGAAGCCTCCCAACAGCTGTGGCTTGAGCCTTCTTATCAGCATCAACACCTAGCTCCTTGAAGGTGGGTGAAAGCGAGGAAACTCCGGTAAGAACACGGCCTTCGTAATCGTCTACCACCTGAGTGTAGATGTGACGGTTGGAACGGAACACAACGACCCTGGGCCGCTGGGTCGTTCCCTTGAGCCCGTGACGTATATGCAGATGACGTCTGCGGCGACCGAATTGCTTGGTCTTCCTCATTTTCCTCATTCCTCGGCTCCCACGGCACGCTTGCCAAGTTTGCGACGTACATGCTCGTCCTTGTAGCGAATCCCTTTGCCCTTGTAAGGTTCTGGAGGACGAAGACGCCTGATATTTGCCGCTATCTGTCCCACAAGTTGCTTATCAATCCCCTCAATCGTTATGTCCGCTATCCAGTCCTTGTCTTCGCGTGACCGCGGTTCGAATATCTCCACGTCAATACCTTCTGGAAGCTCAAAGAGAAGTAGGTGGGTATAACCCAGCGAAAGATTGAGTCTGCGGCCTTCCTTCTGCACCTTGTATCCTGTTCCTCGCAGGGTCAGAACCTTCTTAAAACCCTGGGTGACACCGGTGATTGCGTTGGAAACGAGCGCCACGGCAAGACCGAGCATGGCCTTATTTTCCGGCGTAGTAGCATAGGAAAGCTTGAGTGCTCCATCTTCCGATTTCACCGCAATGCCTGGAACGAAGTTGACGGCTACTTCACCCTTTGGGCCTTTGATCGCGTAACCTTGCTCGGCCTGGCTGAAGCTTACGTCCTTTGGCAGGACTATCGGCACAAAAGAGGCTCTTGCCATCACCATACCTCGCAGACGACTTCTCCGCCCACCTTCAATCTTCGCGCCTGGCGGTCAGCCATCATACCCTGCGAGGTGGAGATTATGGCGGTACCCAGGCCGTTACATACACGGGGTAGTTCCTTAGCATTACGGTAAACCCTTCTGGATTGTTTTGAAACCCTGTTGAGTCCTCTTATAACGCTTTCTCCCTGGGCGGAGTACTTAAGCTGAATAAGAATACTCGGCGGCCAGTCCTTGTCAAGAACCTGGAAGTTACTGATGTAGCCTTCCTCGAGGAGGATTCTGGAAAACTCCTGCCTCAGCCGCGAGGTTGGCAAAGTGACTTCCTTTTTTCGTGCGAGGATTGCATTGCGTATCGCGGTAAGATAATCACCTATAACATCCATAGTTTCTCCCTACCAGCTTGCCTTTTTGACGCCGGGGATCTCACCACGCAGGGCCAACTCTCGAAAACAAATGCGGCAAAGGCCGAACTTTCGATAGTAAGCCCTCGGACGGCCACAGCGCCTGCAGCGGTTATATTTACGCACCTTGAACTTCGGCTCGCGCTTCTGCTTATTGATCAATGCCAGTTTCGCCACGTTACTCCTTTCGGAAGGGCATGCCGAGATGCCCCAGCAACGCCCGTGCTTCGTCATCCCGTTTCGCGGTAGTAACAATCGTTACATCCATACCGAAAATCTTCTTTACCTTGTCCCTTTCGATCTCCGGGAAGATAAGCTGCTCCCGCAAGCCCAAGGTATAGGCTCCACGGCCGTCAAACGAGTTCGGCGAGAACCCTCGAAAATCACGAATCTGAGGGGCCGCGAAGTTGAAAAACCTTTCCAGTAAATGGTAGGCGCGTTCCCCGCGCAGGGTAACGTGAGCACCCACGACCATCCCCTTGCGCAGCCTGAAGTTGGAGATCGCCTTCTTGGCCTTGCTGATGCAAGGACGCTGACCGGTGATCATCGCAAGATCCTCAACTATGGGCTCAATCTGTTTGGAATCCTGCGAAGCCTCTCCAGCGCCAACGTGAACAACAACCTTCTTGATGCGAGGAACCTGCATCACGCTGCGGTAACCGAACTCCTTCATCAGCGCGGGAACAACCTTTTCGCGGTAGTGATCGCGTAACATACTCATGAACCTGCCTCCCCGCCGCAGCTTTTACAGACCCGGATACGCTTCTCGCCGCGGCGTTCCCAACGAACACGAGTAGGCCTCGAGCACCTTGGGCAAACAAACATCACGTTGGAGCGGTCCATAAAGGCCGGCTTATCGATAATGCCGCCAGGATTCCTCGCGCCAGAGGCGCGCTCATGTCTCTTAACCATGTTTATTCCCTCGATCTTGACGCGGCCTTTCTTGGCATCCACCTCTATCACCTTGCCCTGACGGCCTTTGTCGTCGCCTGAGAGAACCTCTACAATATCACCCTTGCGTATTGAGAGCTTCATTACACCACCTCCGGGGCGAGCGAGATGATCTTCGAGAAGTTGCGTTCGCGAAGTTCACGCGCCACGGGACCGAATATGCGAGTGCCCTTGGGTTGTTTGTTCTCGTCGATTATCACACACGCGTTGTCGTCAAAACGCACGTAGCTTCCGTCCGGACGGGATATCTCCTTACGAGTGCGAACTATGACAGCCTTAGCCTTGTCACCCTTACGGATTGATGCTGCGGGTAGAGAAGACTTTACCGCGATGACAACGATGTCTCCTACACCTGCGTAACGACGCCTTGTACCCCCCAGCACTTTGATCACTCGCGCAGTCTTGGCTCCGGTATTGTCGCTGATCACCAATCTTGAGTTGTCCTGAATCACTTCTTCTCTCCCAGGATCCGTACCACACGAAAGTGTTTGAGCTTGGAAAGCGGCCGAGTTTCTTCAATCTCTACAATATCCCCTACCTCGCAGCGATTCTCTTCGTCATGGACGTGGTATTTATGCCGCTTACTCACGTACTTCTTGTAGGTAGGGTGCATAGCTTTGCGAGACACCTGCACAACGACGGTCTTTTCTGGTTTATCAGAAACAACCTTGCCTATGAGTCTTTTACGCAGACTCATTTCTCCTTCTCCCTGGATCTCTTTACAGACTTCGACTTGGCAGCACCCTTCCTTGGAGCGGAAGTCTCAGAGGCAGTTGAGGTCTGCTTTTTGGCGGTGGGCTTTTCAGCAGGGGCTTTCTTCTCTGTCTCTTTTTTCTCAGGCTCCTTTTGGTTCTTCTTAGGAAGGCTGATCAGGCCGAGTTTGTCTTCACGAAGTATCGTCTGGATCCTTGCGATGTCACGGCGGATCGCACGTAGACGCAGAGCGTTTGGAAGCTCCTCTGTGGGGCGACGCAGACGCAGCCGGAACTCTTCTTCGCGAAGCTCTCGAACCTCGTGATCGAGCTCTTCACGGGTCATGGAACGCAGTTCAGATGCCTTCATAATGGATTCCCTCTTCACGCTTTATAATCTTTGTTCTTATTGGCAGCTTGCTTGAGGCTTCCTTGAGAACGGCCAACGACGCCTCATCGGAGAGCCCCTCAATCTCAAAGATGATCCGGCCCGGCTTGATGGGAGCCACCCAGAACTCAGGCGCGCCCTTACCCTTACCCATTCGAACCTCAAGCGGTTTCTTACTGACGGGTTTGTCCGGAAATACCCTGATCCAAAGCTTCCCGTCCTTCCTGAGCTTTTTGGTCAGTACCACACGACTGGCCTCAATTTGACGTGCGGTCAGCCAGCAGGGCTCGATGGCCATAAGAGCATACTCACCGAAGGAGATTCTGGAACCTGACGTTGCCTTACCCTTCATTCGACCGCGCTGCTGCTTACGCCATTTGGTACGTCGTGGCATCAACATCGCTACTTCCTCCAGGTCTCGACCGCGCCGCCCTTGCAGATCCAGACCTTGACGCCAATCGTACCGGCGATCGTATAGGCGGTTTCCTGCGCGTAGTCGATATCTGCCACAAGTGTCTGAAGCGGAACCTGGCCGGCCCATTGCCGATCGCTTCGTGCAATCTCGGCACCACCAAGACGACCTGATACAACAATCTTGATCCCGCGAGCGCCCAGCTTCATCGCCTGGATTACTGCACGTCGCATGGCCCTGCGGTGAGCAACGCGAGCCTCAAGCTGGGTCGCGATCATGCGAGCCACGATGCGACTCTCAAGCTCGGGTACCCGAACAACCTCGACATAGATGCTGACAGGCTTCCCGACAAGTTGTTTGAGTTCTTCCGATAAAGCCTCAAGGTTAGCCCGCCTCTGCCCGATTACCATACCGGGACGAGCGGTAGAGATCGTCAGCGCAATCTTTGTACCCACACGACGAACGACCACATTGGAGACTGCGGCATCAGCGAGCTTGGTATAGATGTAGCGCTTGATTCGAATATCTTCAGCCAGGTGTTCGGCATAGTGCTTCTCGTCAAACCATTGGGATTGCCATTGTTTGGTATAACCGAGCCTGAATCCGTAGGGGTGAACCTTCTGTCCCATTATTTTCTCCCCTTTTCATCGGAGATCTTTACCGTAAGATGGGCAAATCTTTTACGTATAATCACTCCGCGACCGCGAGGAGCGGCACGCATCCTCTTCATCACAGGTCCTTGGTCCGCACGAGCATCAACAACAAAGTAATCCCCCCGCTCAAACTTCGCCTTACCCAATCCAGATTCGGCGTTGGCAATCGCCGACTTCAGGGTCTTTAGGATAGGCTCTTTGCTGGGCTTGTTAAGAAATGTAAGTATCCTGAGTGCCTCATCCACTTGCCGACTACGAATCAACTCCAATATCCTCGTAAACTTTTTTGCAGATCCACGAACGAACCTTGCACGTGCAATCGCTTCGCTCATCTCTTCTTCCCTCGAATTTCACCTATCTCTTTCTTTACGCCGTGGTGGCCGCGATAGGTGCGTGTAAGCGCAAACTCACCCAGCTTGTGACCGACCATCTGTTCGGTGACGTAGACAGGTATAAACTTGCGCCCGTTGTGCACCGCTATCGTATGCCCAATAAACTCCGGCGGTATTGTGGAACGCCTCGCCCACGTGCGGATCACCTTCTTCTGCTTGCGGGTATCCAGAGCCATCACCTTCCCAAGGAGTCCCTCATCAACATAGGGGCCTTTCTTAAGCGAACGTCCCACTACTTCCTCCTTTTAACAATCAGGCGGTTTGAGGCCTTCTTCCTGTTCCGCGTCTTCTTGCCCTTGGCGATCAATCCGGTGCGCGAACAAGGCGGACGGCCGCCTGATGCCTTGCCTTCTCCGCCGCCCATTGGATGATCCACCGGATTCATGGCGACCGCACGTGTTCGAGGACGACGCCCCATGTGACGCCTTCTGCCTGCCTTACCAAGGCTTACCTTCGCATGTTCAGGGTTGGAGACACGACCTATGGTAGCATAACATGAGGTGTTAAAAAGCCTGACCTCTCCTGAAGGAAGTTTGAGGAACGCCTTGTTCCCTTCTTTTGCGAGTATCTGAGCCGACGAGCCGGCGCTGCGAACCATACGCCCCTTGGTGCGGGGGAATATCTGAAGATTGTGAATCTCGATCCCGACCGGGATGCGCGACAAGGGTATAGCGTTGCCGACACGAAGAGG
This sequence comes from Caldifarciminota bacterium, assembly GCA_023128825.1. Classification (GTDB taxonomy): domain Bacteria; phylum Hydrothermota; class Tepidihabitantia; order B3-TA06; family B3-TA06; genus B3-TA06. The sequence goes on from JAGMDF010000024.1 coordinate 20,352, forward strand.
AGCCTCAGGACCTGCAACAACCTGATCGCCACTCGCAAGTCCGTCAGGGGCAAGTATGTAGCGGTACTCACCGTCCCGGTGACATACGAGTGCGATATTGGCCGTACGGTTAGGATCGTACTGGATAGATACAACCTTAGCCGCGATACCTATCTTATCATCCCGCTTGAAGTCTATAATGCGGTAGTGCCGCTTCTCGCCGCCTCCGCGATGTGGTGCGGTAATACGCCCCTGGTTGTTGCGACCGCCCGTCTTACGCAAAGGCTCAAGCAGAGGTTTGTAGGGCGTCGCGCTGGAGACCTCTTTATCGTAGAGTACCTCGTAGGAGCGACGTCCAGGTGTAACGGGCTTGTACTTCTTAACTCGTGATACTACCCGTCCCATCAGGCTCCTCCTGCGAGCTCTTCGATACGCTCACCCTTGGCCAGCCTCACCACAGCCTTCTTCCAATCCGAGCGTTTACCTTCGAACCGACCAAGGCGCTTGCGCTTGCCCTTGACTCTCATGATATTAACGTCCTTCACGTGAACGTGGAACAGCTCCTCGACCGCCGCACGCACCTGGTGCTTGTTGGCGTCTATGGCAACCACTAAGACGTAGCGTCCTTTCTCATCCCTTGCCATGAGTGATTTCTCCGTAACGATGGGATGACGAATTACAGCCCTCGGATCCTTCATCTATACCTCTCAACCAGCGGCTTGCAAGCCGACTTGAATAGAACAAGCTTCTGGCGGCGCCAGACTGCGTAGGCATTAAGATCAGCCTCGGGCATTAGATCCAAAGAAGCTATGTTCCGTGCGGCACGCAAAAGCTCTGGGGAGTGCTGGGCAGGCACAAGCAAGAGGGAAACCTTGGAGCTATCACGCACCGGCGCCAGAGCCTGGACCACAAATTTGGTCTTGGGTTCTTCGAGTTCAATATCCTCCATGACCACAACGTTGCCCATCTGCAGTTTCTGCTTTAAGGCCTCAAGCAAAGCACGTTGACGCATCTTCGCTGGCAACCCCTTTCGATAGCTTCGAGGCCTGGGGCCGTGCGCCACACCCCCGTGCACACGGGTCGGAGAACGTGCGGAGCCCACCCTTGCTCGCCCCAGATGTTTTTGAGGGAAAAGCTTGCGTGAGGAACCCTCTACTTCACCTCTGGACTTAGTCTTGGCGGTTCCTTGACGCATGTTAGCCCGATAGGTCTCTACCGCCTCCCAGAGAAGCGTTTCGTTCACCGGGGCGGCGAAAATCTCGTCGGGGAACTCTACCGTTCCAGCCTGGTTGCCGTCTGCTTTGAGGACTTTGATCTTCATGATTTCGTCTTCTTTATTATGAGAACTCCACCTGAAGGACCTGGGACAGAACCCTTAAGGTACAGAAGACATTTCTCTGCATCCACATTTACAACCCTGAGGTTACGGACGGTCTGCTGCTCGTTTCCGTAATGTCCTGGCATGCGGCTTCCCTTCCAGATCCTGCCTGGTGAGGTTCCAGGACCGACGGAGCCAACACGGCGGTGGTGATTTGACCCGTGTGTTCGAGGCCCCCCGTGCCAGTTATGTCGCTTCATCCCCCCGGCAAAACCTCGTCCCTTGGTCCATCCGACCACGTTCACCCTGTCACCGGGTTGAAACATAGCCACGTCAAGTTTCTTGCCGGGTGTGACGTCATCTTCAAATTCTCCTCGCACCTCAATCATCCTGGCCGGCACATGACCAAGACCAGCCTTCTTGAGGTGTCCGCGCAGAGGCTTGGTTGCGCGCTTGCGGCGGCCTATACCCAGCTGCAAGGCGGCATAGCCGTCGCGTTCGACGGTCTTGCGCTGGACTACGTGACATGAGTCTGTCTCTACGAGGGTAACAGAAGTCACCTTGCGACCGTCCTCGTAAACCCTACTCATTCCGAGCTTACGTCCAAGCATTCCTTTCATGAACCTTTTCTTATCCTTTCACTGAATGGATCTCGATCTCAACACCGGCCGGGACTTCAAGTCGCATAAGGGCGTCAATCATCTCGGATGTAGCCTCGCCTATCTCGATAAGACGCTTGTGCACCTTGAACTCGAACTGTTCGCGGCTGCGCTTGTCGATGTGCGGTGAACGCAGAACCGTGTACAGCGAACGGCGAGTCGGCAAGGGTATAGGACCGGAGACCTTGGCACCTGTCCGTTTGGCTATATCTACTATGTCCTTTGCAGATTGATCAAGAATCCTGTAGTCGTAGGCCTTGAGCTTGATGCGAATCTTCTCTATGTTGGCCATTACTCGACTACCTTGGTGACCACTCCGGCGCCGACCGTGCGACCGCCCTCTCGGATGGCAAAACGAGAACCGTCCTCCAATGCAACGTCGGAGATAAGCTCCACCGTCAACTCAACGTTGTCGCCCGGCATCACCATCTCCACCCCCTCTGGAAGCACAACAGAACCCGTAACGTCAGTAGTACGTATGTAGAACTGAGGACGGTAGCCGGCAAAAAACGGGCTGTGACGTCCACCCTCCTCCTTCTTGAGAACGTACACCTGACCCATAAACTTCACATGAGGCTTGATCGAACCGGGCTTGGCAACGACCATCCCGCGCGCCACCTCGTCCTTGTCTATGCCGCGTAAAAGAACACCAACGTTGTCGCCTGCTATAGCCTCATCAAGGATCTTTCTAAACATCTCCAAACTCGTAGCCACCGTCTTGCGATGCATGCCGAAACCGATGATCTCTACCTCGTCGCCGGGAACTATCCGACCTCGCTCCACCTTGCCCGTTACAACCGTACCACGACCAGTGATCGAAAAGATGTCCTCCATAGGCATCAGGAAAGGCTTATCCATCTCTCGCTCAGGTAAAGGTATGTAGGAATCAACCGCCTTCATCAGCTCATGGATAGATGCGTACTCAGGCGCAGAAGGATCGGTAGACTCCGACTCCAATGCCTTCAGCGCGCTGCCGCGAACGACAGGTATCTCATCTCCGGGAAACTCGTACTTCGTCAATAACTCACGCACCTCCAGCTCAACCAAATCCAGAAGCTCCGCATCATCCACCATATCGGTCTTGTTCATGTATACCACGATAGCAGGAACGTTCACCTGACGAGCCAACAGGATGTGCTCACGGGTCTGCGGCATCGGACCGTCTGCACCGGATACCACCAGAACAGCACCGTCCATCTGAGCAGCACCGGTGATCATGTTCTTGATGTAATCGGCATGACCAGGACAGTCTATGTGAGCGTAATGGCGCTTCTCGGTCTGGTACTCGATGTGCGCCAGCTGGATCGTAAGGCCGCGCGCCTTCTCCTCAGGCGCCTTATCAATCTCATCAAAAGGCGTAAACTTAGCGCCGCCTGCAAAACCCAACACCTTGGTGATCGCCGCGGTCAACGTGGTCTTGCCGTGATCCACGTG
>JAGMDF010000025.1 GCA_023128825.1 Caldifarciminota bacterium
TTATGAAGTTGCGCACGGTGTTCGGAGCGTCGTTGGAGTAGAGTTCAAACGTAAACTCGCCCTTGTTGGTTTGAACGTGGGCCCGCTCGTTGCCCGTAAGTGTAACCGGCCTGTCTTTCACCTGCAAAGCAAGCGACACGCGCTCCTTAGGTGTAAGATTAGCTGTCTTTGATTGAGGTTTGATGAGCTTTGAACAACCTGCTAACGAAAGCGCCAGCAGCAATATCAGGAATCTAACTGTCTTCATTTACTCACCGGCAGGCGGCTCTTCAGGTACGTCTCGGGTGACCGTAATCCTGATGATGCTGTCCCCGCGACGCAGTTCATTGACCGCATCCATTCCGCTAACGACCTTTCCAAAAACCACGTAGTTGCCGTCAAGACCTGGCTGAGGCGAAAGGCAGAAGTAAAACTGGCAGCCTGCGGAGTTGAGGTCCTGACCGCGAGCCATCCCCATAGCGCCAAGCTCGTGCTTGCGTTCGTTGGCCTCAAACGGAATATTGTACCCGGGGTTGCCCGAGCCACTACCGAGCGGATCACCGCCCTGAATCACGAAGCCCGGCTCGTAGCGGTGCCAGATAAGACCGTCATAGAAACCTGATTCGGCAAGTCTTATAAAGTTGCGAACCGTGTTCGGGGCATCGTTGGAGTAAAGCTCGAACACGAACGTACCCTTGTTGGTTTCGATCACACCCTTCTCATTGCCCAAAAGCTCGATATCTACGTTCTTGACCTTTGCGGCCAGCTCTACGCGCTTCTGAGGCGTAACGGTCGTGTCCCAGGCTGTCCTTGCGATCCCGAACTCCCCTGGTTCGGGTCGGGGGACGCTGACTTCTTCTGCCTCTTTCTTCTTGCCGCAGAAAGCAAGCCCTGCTACAAGCGACGCTGTAAGAACAAAAAACAAGGTCTTCTTCACATTAGCCTCCTTAAATTTACCTGATGATACATAGGAACCCCAAAAGGTCAAGTCATTAAACCTCATTAGCTTGACACTCCAGGAGCACACTGTATACTTCGCGCAAGGAGCAAATCTTGAAACACGATTTATTGAAGGAGATCAGAGAAGCGGAGAAGAAAGCGACCAGAATGATTGCGGACGCAGAGGAGCAGGGGCAAAAGGAACTTGCAGAACTTGCCGCAAAGCACGAGGAGGAAAGCGCAAAGCTCGCTCTAAAGCGAGAAGAAACCCTGGCTGAAACGAAACAGCGCGCTCGCGAGGAAGCGCTTAAGGAAGCGGAAGAAATAAAAGCTCAGGCAAAGAAAGAAGCAGACAGCTTGCGCAAAAAGGCCGCACCCAAGATTGATAAAGCGGCAGATCACGCCCGGAAGAAAGTCCTGGAACTGTGGGAACAGCAAGGGTAGAAAAGCTCCTTATTGCAACCCATCTGGGGGAGCGTGACGAACTCTTACGCAGGCTGCAGGAAGAGGGGATTCTTCATATCTCGGAGTTTGAGGAAGAAAAGGCAGCCAAAGAACAACCCAAAGCCGGCGTCCCTGATAAGAGGGATGTGAAGTTGAAACAAACCCTTATCGGCCTGAATCAGGCGATAGGCTTCCTTTCAGGATACGCGCAGAAGCGCAAGGGTGGACTCCTTGCAGGCAAGCCTTCACTTCCTGCAGAAGAGTTCCGGCACCGGGTGGAGGGACTCGACCTCCCCCACAAGCTTACCCAGATAAACCAACTCAGTGAAACGGCTTCAAAACTGGATACGGAAGAACGCCGAATCAAGGGCGAACTGGAACTTCTGAGTCCATGGACGGCTCTGAAGCACGCCCCGACGGAATACACCAGGCTAAACCAGGCGGACGCTCGTTTCGTGTTCCTATCCAGCAAGGAAGAGAAAGAGATATTCGTCAAATCGATCGAATCTTTAACCACAAACTACGAGACCGTAAAGCGGGAGGGCGAGACCGAGTACGCGGTGATGCTCTTCCCGACCAGCGAAGAAGAAGCCGTCGAGGATGCGCTTAAAGCAGCCGGCGTAAAGACGATTCAGCTTTCATGGTTCGCAAAACCCCCAGCCGAGGAAATCAAAGCAAGAAGAAAACTTCTGGCAAAGACAGGCTCAGATAGGGAAAAATCGACATCCCAGGCTCGCAAGATGAGCGACGAACTCTTAGGATTCCAGACGGCACTTGACTTTTACTCAAACGAGGGATTGATGCGCGAGCAGCACGAAAAGATGCTTGCTACCGAAAAGGCAGGGCTAATCGAGGGGTGGATACGCAGTTCGGACCGCAAGAGACTTGAAGAGATCGTAGCCGGGTTCGAGGCAAGCGAGGTTCGCAGCATCAAGCCGAGGAAGGGTGAACGGATGCCCGTGGCCCTTCGCAATCCACCGTGGATCAGGCCCTTTGAGATGATCCTAAACATGTACGGTACCCCTGACGGACGCGAGGCGGATCCTACGCCGCTCATGGCTCCTTTCTTCGCGCTCTTCTTTGCTCTGTGCATTAGCGACGCAGGATACGGCCTGGTGATCACAGCGGTAACCGCCTGGCTTATCTGGGGCAAAAAAATGAAAAATAACCTCATCCGGATACTCTTCTACGGAGGGGTGCTGACCGTCTTCGCCGGTGCGGTCATGGGCTCGTGGTTCGGGGACATGCCTCAGATGCTTGCAATTCCATGGCTTGTGGACGTCCGCAACGCGCTTACCTGGTTCGACCCCTTAAAGAACCCCATGCCCTTCTTCTACATCTCGCTTGGGATCGGCTACTTCCAGATGATGTTCGGGATGGCGATTGACGTAATAGACGGTCTTCGAACCGGTGAATACGGGTCGGCGCTGTTTGAGACGTTACCATGGTTCCTTATCTATCTGGGGATACCGCTGATTCTCGCAACCACAAACCTCTTCGGCTCCCCTCTCCTGCCCCGGTTCCTCTTCACCCCGATATTGATAGTAATCCTTGCCAGCCTCGCCGTCTCTTTAGTGCTTTACAATCGTCCCGGCCCGACCTCGGTAACCAGCGCCATCCTCCTGTGGGCGACCACGACCACCGCACTTCTTGCCGGCGCAAAGGCTGCAGGACTGCTGCAGCTTCCAGGCATCATCGTTAAGGCCCTGCTCCTCGGAGCCGTCGCTACGCTCTGGCTATACACGGTCTTCAAGGGATTCTCAGAGAAAACCTTAAAGCCTTTTGGAATAATCCTGGGTGTGCTTGGACTGGCTTCAACACTGATCTATGTAAGCGGGGCATTCGCTCCAAACCTGTTCATGATAGCGGTACTCGTGCTTAATCTGGGGTTTACGCTTTCGGTGCTTAATGGCTGGGCCGGACGCATCGTATGGGGCGCTTACAGCGTCTACTCCAACATAACCGGAGTGCTGGGGATTATACTCTCCTACGTCCGTCTTATGGCCCTGGGCATGGTCACCGCCGGGATCGCAATGGCCTTCAACCAGATCGCCTGGATGCTCAGGGGAATCCCGGTTGTATCTGTTATATTGATGCTCATCGTGCTTGTCGTGGGTCACGCCTACAACCTGGCGATGAGCAGTTTGAGCGGGTTTGTGCACACCCTTCGTTTACAGTATGTGGAATATTTCCCCCGCTTCTTTACAGGCGGCGGGCTGAGGTTTGAACCGTTCGGATTGAAAACGCAATACGTAAACGTTACAAGGAGGAAATAGATGGAATTCGGCCTTGCATACGGGATTCTGGGCGCTGCGTTTGCAGCGGTTTTTGCAGGAATCGGCTCGGCTATAGGAATAGGCTACGCGGCCCGGGTGGCCAACGGGGTTCTGGCCGAGGATCCGGACAAGTTCGGTTCGCTTTTCATCCTGGTGGTTCTTCCGGGCACCCAGGGCTTCTACGGCTTTCTGGGGGCGTTTCTCATCATCCTGAAGCTGGGTCTTCTGGGTGGAGGCATCCCTGAGGGCCTTACCGCCTGGGGCGGACTCCAGCTTCTGTTCGCCTCGCTGCCGGTGGCGTTTGCCGGCCTGCTCTCAGGCATCCATCAGGGCAAGGTCTGCGCCTCCGGTGTTGAGATGGCCGCCAAGCGCCCAAAGGATTCCACAAAAGCCGTGATATACGGAGCAATGGTGGAGACCTATGCGGTGCTCGGACTTCTCATCACCATCTTCCTTCTGCAGGGAATCAAGCTCTAAGGCATGGCCCGCGACAAGGTAAGCACCAAGATAGAAGCCGATGCAAGGGCACGCGCTAAAGAGATCCAGGCCGAGTTTGCCGAACGCCAAAAAAAGCTGGAAGCCGAACACGAGGAACGCAAGAAAGCCTATCGAGAAGAGACCAGGAAGCTGGCTCAGACGGAGGACGGACGCATACGCCGAGAGATACTGACCGATGCAAGATTGCAAGCCCGTAAAGAGATACTCACCGCAAGGCACGAACTGATTAACAAGACCTTAGATACAGCGACACAGAAATTCACCAAATCCAAAGGCTATGCAAGCCTGCTTGCAAGGATCGTTGCAGAACAAGGCAGCCGAACACGGGTGCTGCTTTCTGCAAGTGACTGCAAGCGCTTCGCGAAATCGGCCTGGGCAAAGAAGGCGGATGAAGCTCCAATCCAGGGCGGCGTAATCCTGCGCACACCCCGGAAGGACTTCAACTTCAGCATCGATGCCGCGTTTGAAGCACTGGGCGAAGAGCTCACCCTGGAGCTGGCAGAGGTACTTTTCAGCGCCTCGAGCGGAAAACCAAAGACCAAGCATAAAAAAAGATCGAAGTAGATACTCACCACCCGATGCAGGCGCCCCCAAAGGCGGGAGCGCTTTCTTTGGAGCGTGTCATGCCGCACATTGCACTCGGGGGAGGTAGATACAAACTAAGAACGCTTGACAAGGCCTGCGGTTTGCCGTAGACTTCAACCTCAAAAACATCCAAGGAGGATGCAAATGGCTCTTTCCGACGAAGTGAAAAACATAATCGTGGAACAGCTCCACGTACCGGCTGAGAAGGTAACGCCTGAAGCAAAATTCATCGAAGATCTTGGTGCTGACTCTCTGGATACGGTTGAGCTCATCATGGCCTTCGAAGAGAAGTTTGAAATCGAGATCCCTGACGAAGAGGCACAGAAGCTGGAGACGGTTGGCAAAGCGATGGAGTATCTGGAGAAAAAGCTCGCGGAGAAATAAGCTAGTCGCCGACGAAAGGATTTAAATGAATCGCCGAGTCGTCGTGACCGGCGTCGGGCTTATAACATCCCTGGGCCACGACGCACCAACCACCTGGGAAAAACTCCTGGCAGGCGAAAACGGTATTCGCCGAATCAGCTCCTTCGATCCTTCTGATCTTGATGTTCAAATCGCAGGCGAGGTCCAGGAGTTCGACCCCACGCCTCGCATTGACTTCAAGCAAGCCCGCCGCATGGACCGATTCGCCCAGTTCGCACTGTGGACAGCCAAGGAGGCGGTTTGCAACTCAGGGATAGACTTCGGTAAGGAAAACTCTGAACGCTGTGGTGTACTCGTCGGTACAGGTATGGGAGGGGTAATCGTCTGGGAAGCCGAACACCAAAAGTTCCTAAAGCGAGGCCCAAAACGAGTCTCTCCCTTCTTGATTCCGATGATGATCCCGGATATGGCCTCCGGGCTTATTTCTATAGAGTACGGCATCCGCGGCCCCAACTTCTGCACGGTATCGGCCTGCGCTTCAGGTGCGCACGCGGTGGGGACATCCTTCGAGCTAATCAAACAGGGTAAGGCCGATGTGATGATTACAGGCGGCACAGAAGCAGCGCTCACCCGATTCTCCGTCGCCGGATTCTCAAACATGAGGGCGATCTCCAGACGCAACGATGAACCTGAACGTGCCTCAAGACCCTTTGATGCCGACCGTGACGGTTTCGTGATAGCAGAAGGATCAGGAATCCTCGTATTGGAGGAACTGGAGCATGCCCGCAAACGCGGCGCCGAGGTCTATGCAGAACTTGCAGGATTCGGGCTTTCAGGCGACGCCTTTCACATGACCGCCCCTGACCCTGAAGCCAAAGGACCTCAGCTTGCAATACGTATGGCACTTGAAGAAGCAAGGCTTAACCGCGAAGACGTAGACTACATAAACGCACACGGGACCTCGACAGAATTAAACGATCAAATGGAGACCAGGGCAATTCGGGGTGTTTTCGGCAGTCATTCAGACAAGCTATGGGTCTCATCTTCAAAATCGATGCTCGGACATCTTCTGGGCGGCGCAGGCGGAGCCGAAGCGGTGATAACCGTGCTTTCCATCCGGGATGGAAAGGTACACCCTACCCGCAACCTTGAGAAACCGGGCGAGGGCTGCGATCTCGACTACGTACCGAAACAAGCTCGGGAAAAGGAAATCAAGCTGGCCTTATCCAACTCGTTCGGTTTCGGAGGGCATAACGTTACCCTGGCGTTCAAGAAATTCGAAGGATGAGATTCGTCGTCTGCATAAAACAGGTGCCTGATACCACCGAGGTGCGAGTTGATCCGGAAACAAACACGCTTATCAGGGAAGGCGTTCCTGCAATAGTAAATCCGTTCGATCTCTACGCGGTCGAGGAAGCGCTGATACTCAAGGAGAAGTTCGGCGGCGAGGTAACAGCAATCTCGATGGGACCGCCTCAAGCTGAAGAGGCGCTGCGCGAGGTGATCTCGATGGGTGTGGATCGTGCGATTCTCATCTCGGATAAGCGCTTCGCCGGTGCCGACACCTGGGCCACCTCGCATACGCTCGCCGCAGCCATCCGTAAGATCGGTGAGTTCGACATCATCCTCACAGGAAAGCAAGCCGCTGATGGAGACACTGCACAGGTAGGACCGGGCATAGCCGAGTTCCTGAACATCCCACAGGCCACTTTTGTACGCAAGGTGGACGAGCTTGACATGGAGAAGAGAACCATAAGACTGCAATCGATGTGGGAGGAGGGGGCCGAGATCCTGGAACTTCCCCTCCCCTGTCTTATTACGACGGTCAAGGAACTCAACGAACCAAGACTCCCGAGCCTGCGAGGAAAGCTTACTGCAAAGAAGGCCGAGATACCGGTATGGGGCTTTGATGACCTTGACGTTGAAGAAGCCCAGGTCGGGCTTGCCGGTTCACCCACACAGGTCATCAAGGTCTTCCCGCCTTCTCCACGCACCGAAGGCGAACTCTTCGCAGACGCAGAACCGGCAGAAGCGGCAAAAATCATTGCAGATAAATTAACCGAGAAGGGGCTGCTCTGATACCCTTACGTATTGACTACGATCTCTGCACCCTGTGCGGTGAGTGCTTACCCGTATGTCCGTTTGGTGCCTTGGAGATTCGAGATGATCATCTGTACGTCCTTGAGGCCTGTAACCTTTGCGGTGCATGCGTTCCGGTCTGTCCGGTGAACGCCTTATCCATAGAGGAAGTTAAACGTGCTACGGAGATCGATCCCGGCGAATGGCGCGGGATATGGGTCTTCGCAGAGCAGCGCCGTGGCGAGATTCAATCCTCGACTTACGAGCTTTTGGGATCGGCCAGGGAGCTGGCTGGAAAACTTGACGTGCCGGTAACCGCAATATTGCTCGGAAACGAAGTGAAGGAGCCTGGTTCACTGCTTTCAGCCGGGGCCGACGAGGTGCTCTTCGTCAAGAACGCAGCCCTGGATCACTTCGGGGTGGAGCCTTACTCGAAGGCTATCGCCGACCTCATTCCCGAGCGCAAGCCAGAGATCGTTCTCGGTGCAGCCACCTTCATCGGACGCTCGCTCCTTGCCCGAATCGCGATAAAGGTACATGCAGGGCTGACCGCGGACTGCACAGGGCTTGATGTGAACACCGAGAAGAGGCTGCTTTTACAGACTCGACCGGCGTTCGGCGGAAACATCATGGCCACCATCATCTGTCCCGAGCACCGACCACAAATGGCAACCGTAAGACCAAAGGTGATGAAACCTCTTCAAGAACCTTACAACTCAAAGGGAAGCATACATGAGATTTCAGTAGACTTCCTGTTCAACCGGGTGAACTTCCTTGAGTTCGTGACCGACGACACCTCGCAGATAAACATCGCCGAGGCCGATATTATCGTAACCGGCGGGAGAGGCCTGCAGGATCCAAAGAACTTTGCTATAATCGAGGAGCTTGCCGGTCTTCTCGGTAGTGCGGTTGGCGCATCACGTGCCGCAGTAGACGCGGGCTGGATCAATTACTCCCACCAGGTCGGTCAGACAGGCCGCACCGTTTCGCCAAAGCTCTACATCGCCGTAGGGGTGTCAGGCGCCATCCAGCACCTTGTAGGGATGCAGTCATCGGACTACATCATCGCCGTTAACAAGGACCCCAACGCACCCATATTCAAGGTGGCGGATATAGGAATCGTGGGCGATCTGTTCGAGGTCGTCCCGAAGCTAATCGAGGAGATCAAACGCCGCAAGGGGAATAACATTCCCTGAAGTCCGTTATGCAGGATACTAAAGTAAGGATAAATCCCCATGATTCCGGCGATGTTGTCTATCGAGAGGTATTGTATCCTTATAACCGAAGCTATGGCTCCAGATAATGACAAGAATCCCCAGAAAGGATGTGGTGCGCGTTACGAGGTGTTACGGGGTGTTACGGGGTGTTGCGGGATGTTGCGGGATGTTATATCCTTAGATGTTCTGGAGCGTTAGCTCCAAGTAATAATGAGAATGCCCCGAAGGGGTATGGGTGTTACGGGTGTTACGGGTAGGTGTAACCGGTCGGGCAGGCGCGGGTAAATCCGCCTTTGCACGAATGCTTGCCAGAGACCGAGCCGACATCCTGGAAGCAGACAAAATCGCCTGGGAACTATACTCCAATCCTACCGTCCGCAAGAACCTTGCCGAAACGTTCGGCAGGAAGATTCTCGACAAAGATGGGGCCGTTGATCGAAAAATCCTGGGGAAGATCGTCTTTACAAATCCGGAAAAGCTAAAGCAACTGAACGCCATCATCCACCCCCTG
>JAGMDF010000026.1 GCA_023128825.1 Caldifarciminota bacterium
ACCTGGCAATCCGAAGATATAACCTTGCGAAATACAAGTTATGCATTATCAGGTCTTACAAGAATCAACATAACCTTCAGACACGTTGACAATCCGCTTATTCTGACTAATATCAACGAATGGAACTTTCGTTTGATCTCTCAAAATCCACTCGCAGGGCGTTCCGCTTCAGCGAACTGGATGTAGCCGAAAGGAAGACATCGGAGTTCATACCTGAACGCTATATTCGCAAACAAGATGCCTTGCTGCCCGAGGTCGCAGAACCCGAGCTTGCCCGGCATTTCGTACGCCTTTCAAACCTCAATCATCACGTGGACAAGGGTTTTTACCCTCTGGGCTCGTGCACCATGAAGTACAACCCAAAGATCAACGAAGATGTTGCCCGTCTTGCGGGATTTGCAGACCTTCATCCCCTGTCGCCGACGAGCCTAACCCTGGGAGCGCTTCAGTTGATCTATGAACTTGAGAGGTTGTTGGCCGAGATATCGGGGTTCGATGCGGTAACCCTTCAACCCTCCGCAGGTGCGCAGGGAGAGCTTTGCGCCAACCTCATTACCCGTGCCTACTTCAAGAACAAAGGCGAGAACCGCACCAAGGCCCTTATACCGGATTCTGCACACGGCACCAACCCTGCAAGCGTAACACTCGCAGGCTTCGAGTCCGTAACCGTGCGTTCGACCCCACAGGGCCTTATTGATCTTGAGGATCTTAACAGCAAACTCTCCCCGGATACAGCACTCATCATGATCACCAATCCCAACACCCTGGGGCTTTTCGAGCGCGATATCACGAAGATAATCGAGAAGGTGCATTCGGCAGGTGCACTTGCCTACCTTGATGGAGCCAACCTCAATGCGTTAATGGGGATAGTCAAGCCTCGCAAGATGGGGTTCGACCTCATGCATTTCAATCTGCACAAGACCTTCTCCACGCCCCACGGCGGCGGCGGACCCGGAGGCGGACCTGTGGGAATGACCAAGGAGCTCGAACCGTTCCAGCCTGTACCTGTGATAGAAAAGAAAACCGATGGCTATCATCTAAACTATGAACGGCCACTCTCCATCGGCAAACTTCAAGCCTTCTACGGCAACTTTCTCGTGATGGTTAAGGCCTACACCTACATCCGGGTACTCGGCGCCTCAGGGATAGCCGATGTGTCCAAAAACGCAATCCTCAACGCCAACTACCTGAAGAACCTGATAGAGGATGTGTTGGAAGTTCCCCATCCTCAATACTGCATGCACGAGTTTGTAGCATCGGGCAAGGCACTGCGCAAATTTAATTTAAAAACCACCGATCTGGCGAAGCGTCTTTTGGATTACGGTTTTCATGCCCCGACCATCTACTTCCCCCTTATCGTCTCCGAGGCGTTGATGGTTGAGCCAACCGAAACCGAATCCGTAGAGACACTCGAATGCTTTGCCGAAGCTGTCCGTCGGATAATACAAGAAGCCAAGATCAACCCCGAGATGCTGCGTCAAGCACCTCACACCACCCCGGTAGGACGGCTCGATGAGGTGCGAGCGGTTAAAGAGCTGGATGTTTGCTTTAGACCTGACCGAAAAACGCAAGGCTGAACTCTGCAATAGCATCGCTGAGAAGGTCGTGCAGTTTCGCCTCTCACCTTTGGCGATTATGATGATTGAAACTGTCAAGCCGCTGAGTTTTTTGGGGAACCAGCTCATGGTCTTCTTTGCGCCTATGGTGGGTGCATTTACATCCAGCCCCGTATATGAAGAGATGACCGCGTTCTTCGAGGAACGCTCAAACCTCGAGATGCTGATTCAGAAGATCGAAGAGGTGGAAGGTGAATGGATAAAGAAAGAGAAAGAAACCAAGGAAGCGAGGAAGAAAGCAAGGAGTAATAAGCGTGGCAGAAGAAAGTAAAAAGTTTAAAGGTAAAAAAACTGAAACAATTCTGGCGACAGACTGTGGGTCTACTACCACCAAGGCCATCCTGATAAAGAAACAAGGGGACGAATACCGGCTGGTGGTGCGTGGTGAGGCACCCACGACGGTAGAGGCCCCGTTTGAGGACGTAACCCGTGGGGTCCTGAACTCTATAAGGGAGGTGGAGGAGCTTACCGGTGAGAAGATTCTGGATGGCGAGAAGATAATCAAGCCGGCCCGCGCGAAGAAGGAAGGGGTGGACGTATATATTTCGACTTCCTCGGCCGGCGGCGGCCTGCAGATGATGGTGGCTGGCGTTGTTCTGACGATGACCGGTGAAAGCGCGGCACGTGCAGCACTTGGAGCCGGTGCAATCGTGATGGACGTTATCGCCTCAAACGACGGCAGACTGCCCCACCAGAAGATCGAACGCATCAGACACCTTCGCCCTGACATGATACTCCTCTCAGGCGGCGTGGACGGAGGCACCATCTCTCACGTGGCCGAGCTGGCTGAACTTATACGTGCAGCCGATCCAAGACCGCGATTCGGCACCACCTTCAGCCTGCCCGTTATCTACGCCGGCAACAAGGACGCGCGCAAGATAATCCTCGACACGCTCAAGGAGTCTACTGA
>JAGMDF010000027.1 GCA_023128825.1 Caldifarciminota bacterium
ACAAGATACATGATCTTTTCATGGAACACGTAATGGCCCACGCGCCCGGCTACAAAAAGCTGATGGACTGGACAGACGTACCCATCATGCCGACACCTGGTGCAGTGGGACTTCTTATCGAAAGAATAGGCAAGCGGCAGGAAATCGACGTACTGGGCGTTGACATAGGGGGAGCGACAACGGACATATTCAGCGTATTCGAGGATAAGTCGCTAGAAGCAGAAAACCCTGAGCGAGTCTTCAACCGCACGGTAAGCGCCAACCTTGGGATGAGCTACTCGATCTCCAACGTGCTGCTGGAAGCAGGAAACGAGAACATCCTGCGATGGATTCCCCTCGAGGTCGACGTTACCGAACTCAGAAACCGCATCCGCAACAAGATGATCCGCCCAACCACCATCCCGGCAACACTCGAAGATTTAAAGATGGAACACGCGGTGGCCAGGGAGGCGTTGAGACTGGCACTCCAACAGCACAGGAGCATGGCTGTGGGGCTTAAGGGCGTACAGCAGGAACGCTCAATCGCCGATGCCTTCTCCCAGAAAATCTCAGGCGAGACGTTGGTCGACATGATGTCGCTTTCTCAGATTGTGGGATCAGGCGGCGCACTTTCTCACTCCCCGCGTCGAGCACAGGCCGCAATGCTGATGCTCGATGCCTTCCAGCCCGAAGGAATAACCAGCCTGGCTGTGGACTCCATCTTCATGATGCCCCATCTAGGTGTACTCACCGAAGTCAACGAAAAAGCGGCGCAGGAGGTTTTTGAAAAAGACTGCCTTATCCCTCTGGGAACAACCATAGCCCCAGCAGGAGAAGGCAAGGAAGGGGCCGCCTGCCTGAAGGTCGTCTTCAAACCACAAAAGGGCAAGCTTCAGGAACTAACCGTCAAGTATGGGGATCTCATAAAGCTGGGGCTTGGGGTAGGCAAGAAGGCGCAGGTAAAGCTTTCTCCCGAACGCGGCTTCGACGTAGGAGAGGGCCCGGGCAAAAGCCTTGAGGCTCTGATCACCGGCGGCCAGGTTGGAGTCATCATTGACTGCCGCGGCAGACCTCTCCGGCTGCCGGAGGATAAAAATGAACGCATAAATGCGCTTCGGCGATGGGCCGAAGCTATGGAAATGTATCCTGCATGAACGTAATCACACTTCTTCTTGTAATAGGAGCAAGTGTAGAAGGGCCGTTCCTAAGAGGAACAACGATAAAGCCTTACGAGAACGCACATCTGGTGATGCTTCTTTCAGAAACCATAGATACCCGCACCACCCCCAGCCTGACCGAGGGCTCCGGCAGTCGGTTTATCGTTAAGTTCGATCACCCGCCCACAGGAACCGATCGCTCTACTTTGAAGGATGCCGAATTAACCATTGCAACTGATTGTACAACTCTATACAACCCACGCAGGGCTGCTCGCTCTGGAGATGTTCGATCAGACAGGACGAAAATTTATGACTTTGATAGATGAAAAGTTGTACCCTGAAGGAGAAAAAACCTTCTCCTTTAACCTGCGGGGTTCATTGCCCAGCGGCGTGTACTTCCTGCGCTTGAAGGCCTGTGGAAAACAAGTCACCTCCAAGGCCGTGCACCTTAAATGAAGGATTCTGAACGAATGCTGGATTCGAGATTCATCAATCCGCCGGCCAAGGGTGGATGGAAAGTTTGCTCCTATTCAAGGAAAGGAATGGTCAGGGAACCATTCGAAGAAGCAATCGGAATTAACCCAAGCCTAGGAGGCAGTATATGAGAAAAGCCTTTGCTTTATTCTTCTTACCGTTTCTGCTCCTGGCCGCCACAGGACCTTTTATAGACGGTCAGGTGCTACCGACGGCAACCCATCTTTACAGGAATCCTACGGTGATCCATCTCCCCTGCGGGATAGATCTCGATACCCGCGATGCGGAACCGACACTTCCTGCAAACCTCATGCTTTCAGCCGGGCAGAAAGGGGTTGGCACCTACCTTGTTCAGTTTGACGGCCCTATCTACTCGCACGAACGCCGTGCCCTTGAACAGTCAGGGGTAGGCATCGAGGGCTACCTGCCCAACTATACTTATATCGTGCGGATGGATCAAGCCACACGCGCCAGGGTAGAGACCCTACCAGGAGTGAGCTGGGTAGGCAACTACGAACCCGGTTACAAGCTGTGCCCTGAGATTGATCTTGAGGCCAGCATCCCGGAGAAACTGGTGGTAACTCTTTATGCAGGCATCGATGGCGAAGCAATCCGCGAGGCCGTTGAGACGCTCGGTGGAGAACTGCTTGAGTGGCAAGCCACCGACTTCCAGACATTCGTCCACATAATGCTTGCCCCCCAGAAACTTCCTCTGCTTATCCATGAGCCGCAGATCAAATGGGTGGAACCTTATCATCAGCCCTACGTCATGAACGGACAAGCCCAGTGGGTCATTCAAACCTGGGAAGAAGAAAACCGCCGCATCTGGGATGAAGGAATAACCGGAGAAGGCCAGATTCTCGCCACCCTTGACTCCGGGATTCGAACGACTCACAACTTCTTCCGTGACCCTTCTGTGCCTATCACCGACTTCGGCGACTACCCCAACCACCGCAAGATCATAGCCTACCAGAAACCAGCCTACGACCCTGACGGCGTCATCACCTTCGGCGACGAGATCGGCCACGGCACCCACACCGCAGGATCGGTTCTGGGCAACGATCAGCCGGTTGGCGGTTCAAGCGTAAATATCGGCATGGCCCCGGACGCCAGGATATACTTCCTTGACGGAGGCGGCGGAGGCGGCGGTATTATCCACGCCGTCAGCCTTGAGTACAGCTTCAGTATTGCCTACAACGGTAACAGTGCCGGCGGTGCCCGGATAATCTCCAACTCGTGGGGCAGCCAGACAACCCGCGCCTACGACAAAAGCTGTGTGGAGTCCGATCAGACCATGTGGAACCGTCCCGACTACCTGGTTATGTTTTCTGCCGGCAACAACCCCCCGAGTACATACACAGGCTCCCCGGCAAACGCCAAGAACGTCATAGCCGTAGGAGGATGCATGAACGGCACCGCAGCTAACTTCTACTGGAGTGGAAGTTCGCAAGGACCTACTAACGACGGCCGCATCCGTCCTGACATAGTGGCGCCAGGTAAAGATGTAACATCTGCCTGGCGAAACAGCGATGATGCGGAGGTTGCAACGTCCGGGACCAGCATGGCCGCTCCAACAGCGGCGGGCAACGCTGGCCTTATCCGCCAGTACTTCACCGACGGCTGGTATCCCTCAGGTAGTCCCAGCTCTCAATCTGGATTTAACCCCTCGGCCGCCCTACTCAAGGCAATGATGATCAACTCGGTAGAAACCGACTTCCCTTCAATCGAGGACAGGGTCCCTTCCAAGAGGGTCGGCTGGGGAAGACCGAAACTGGACAACGTGCTTTACTTCCCTGGTGATGCACGCAAACTGGCTGTCGTGGACTTCGATGAAGGCCTCGAAACAGGCTACCAGTTCCTTGGCAAAGTGAATGTAGCCGGCAGCGGTGAACCTATTCGAATCACCCTGAATTGGACAGACTATCCTGGCGAGCTGTATGCCTCTCCAGCCCTGGTGAACGATCTCAACCTGGAAGTGGTCTCGCCATCCGGCAAGGTTTATCGCGGCAACAACTTCAGTGATAACGTTTCTGTAGAAGGCGGCGATTTCGACACCAAAAACCCGGTCGAGAACGTCTTCGTTAACTCCCCTGAAACCGGGGAGTGGGAGATTCGCGTCCATGCAAACAACGTACCTGCAGGTCCTCAGCCGTTTGCCCTTGTCGT
Organism: Caldifarciminota bacterium; assembly: GCA_023128825.1. GTDB lineage: Bacteria > Hydrothermota > Tepidihabitantia > B3-TA06 > B3-TA06 > B3-TA06. The sequence goes on from JAGMDF010000027.1 coordinate 3,777, forward strand.
AACCGGCGAACTCAACACCATGATCTCTGCCGTCGCCATAGAGGATATAACCGTCGACGACGATGGTCAATCCAACCCTGACGGCAACATGGATCCGGGTGAAGACGTAACTATCTACGTAATGCTTCTAAACGCCGGCGAAAACGCTCTGCACAATATCACGACTACCCTCTCCAGCGCATCCCCCCACGTTACCGTTACCGGCAACGATGCAAACTACGGCACCCTGAATCCCGACGAGTCCAAGCAAGGCGACGGCTTTGAGGTTACTGTCTCCTCCTCCGCTCCGCTAGAGACGTGGGTTGAGTTCCAGATACAACTATCCGCAGACGAACTTTCAGGTAGTTTGAACTTCGAGTTCATGATCGGAACCCCAAGGTACGAATGGATCAGCCATGATGTCGGAAACGTAAAGCTAACAGTCACTGAGCAAGGCGCCATCGGATTCTATGAACTTGACGGTCCAGGAGAAGGCTTCCGCTACCCTAAGAGTTCCGACAATTGGCTCTATCATGCAAGCTTCGCGGCGGGCAACTCGAAGGACTTTATGAACGACCGTATGTACGGTGAAGGAGAAAGCCATAATAAAGGCAAGGATTGGAAAGTTACTTCAGACCCCGACGGAAGGGTAATCATCGGCCGCCATGATTACTCCGATCAGGACAGCCGGGCTACCTACAACAACGACGGAAACTGGTGGACCGATAGCGAACTCAAGGTACAACAGTTCGGTTACGCGTGGAAGGAAAAAGACTACGTGATCCTCAAGTTCGTGCTGATAAATCCGGACACATCATCCTTGGAAGGAATGTATGCCGGAATTATGGCAGATTTCGACATGGGGCCGGAGCAAAGCCCATATAACAACTCTGGTGGAACCGACCAAACTCTGAATCTCGCCTACATGAAGCAAGCACCCGACAAAGACAACCCTCATATCGGTATAAAGCTCCTCAAGGGCCAAAAGGCCAACGTAACACTGGTCTCGAATCCGGACTACGTCTGGGATTACAACTGGAACGACGAAACATTCTTCAAGTTCCTGAACGGGGAGCTGAGTTTTGCCTCCTCCCCCAACGATACCGACTGGTCAGTCATTGTATCTACAGGACCCTTCGATCTTCCAGTCGGTGGAACAGACACGGTAGCCTTTGCGTTCCTTGCAGGCGACAACCTTGCCGATCTCAAGGCCAATGCAGCGGATTGTCAGGAAACATGGGACAACATGGACTTCACTGCGCTCGATGAAGATAAAGTCGCTCCTTTGACGCTCGATCTATCTGTCTCTCCAGATCTCCTCGCCGGCAAAGGCTCGATCCTCTTCAGCCTGCCCGCAGCCACTCATGCTCGCCTGGATATATACGATCTTGCCGGTCGTCGGGTGCGCACTCTCATCAACGGAGAACTCACTGCAGGTAATCACGAGATCTACTGGGACGGCCGCGACCAGAGAGGTCTTAAGACCTCAAAGGGCGTCTACTTCATCTATCTTACCACCGACGATGCAAAGGTTGTCCAAAAAGCAGTCATCGTGAAGTAGCCATCGAGATAAAAGAGACTTTAACCCTGGAGGGGGCTACGGCCCCCTCCTTTGTATTTGGCGGAGCAGATATTGACAACTCTCCTCCCCAGCTTAGACTGAACCATGTCCACCTCAAGATGGCAAACACGCAAGTATCTGCTCCTGGATACGAGTGTAGTCGTAGACTATTATCTCCCGGAAACTTCTTCTCTCAAGAAAACCCCGCTAAGGATAGCAACCATAATCGACTCCATTAGAAACAGAATGGCCAACGTACAGCTGTTCGTACCTGACTTCTGTATCGTTGAAACCTACAATGCCTTTACAAAGTGGCGTTTTGGTGAAAGAATCCTGCCTCACGGTAAACCAATCTCCAAAAAGAGATACGATGAAGCGAGAAACTTGTTCCGTGAGGACACGCTCAACGGCAAGGTAATCCAGCAGTATGAGTTGTGCCGCTACCATGTGATAGCGGCGGATTTGATATCGGCGGTGGACTACCACTACCAATATTTCCGTAAAAAAGGTGACGTTGCAGCCAAGCTGAAGTTCACATCCATCAAGGTCGTGGACACCTTGATAGGGGCTATGGGTATCTGGCTGGCCAAACTGCATGGACGAGAGAATGTGGCGATAGTCACCGCCGATAACCGGATAGAAGCCATCATCGGCAAGGCACAGCGGGTATCGGCAACCGCCATGAGACATCTGGGATTGCGGAAGATCGCCGCCTGTATAGGCCTGGAATACAGCCCTGAGATATTCCCCGAGGTTCTTCACCTGGAAGAGGATTCGGACCACGATTTAAAAAACTTCTTCGGCAAGTGGCCATTGTCCGTTCGGCAAACCGAGATGAAATTTTAGCCCTGGTTGACGATTCTACCTAATTCAAATATACTAACGCGATGAGTAGCAGTAGAGGAAAATTATGCCGGCAAATCTAACACCGGAGTATAAGCAAGCGGAGCAGCGCTACCGGGAGGCGATAACCGCGAGCGAGAAGCTCGTAGCACTGAAGGATATGCTGGCCAAACTGCCAAAACACAAGGGAACCGAGAAGATTCAGGCCGATCTCAGAAAGAGGATCTCACGCCTTGAAAAGGAAATGAAGCAGAAGCCCAAGACAGCCGTCTCAAGGCGTGAGAGGATGTTCAACATACCAAAGCAGGGCGCGGGTCAGATAGGCCTTCTGGGCGCGGCAAACTCAGGCAAATCTTCTCTCTTCTACGCACTCACCGGTGCGGACGCGGTAATTGCCGAATGGCCCTACTCCACCTCCCATCCGGTGGTGGGCATGATCGGCTTCGAAAACATCCAGTTCCAGCTCATCGACATGCCGCCCATGATCCGAGAGCACACCGAGCCCTGGCAGTGGGGCATACTTAGAAACGCAGACCTTGTGCTGGCGCTCTTCTCAGCGGTGGACGATCCAGAGAAGCAGATAGCAGAACTCAGAGAGGAGATTGAGAAATACCATCTGCGCAAGGTCATCTGGGTGGCCACCAAGATAGATAAGCTGCCTGACGGGCAGATACCGCGCTTTCCCGTAGACGCTCTTTACACCGCGGCCGAACAGCTCGTGGGGCTGGAAGATTTAACCCGGCAGATATTCGCCAAACTCCAGATCATACGCGTTTACACCAAACATCCGGGCAAGGAGCCTGACTTACAGGACCCTGTTCTACTTAAAAAAGGATCGGTTCTCATGGACGCAGCTTACCACCTTCACAAGGACTTTGCTGAAAAGCTCAAATACGCGCGGCTGTGGAACTCCGAGCACGAGGGAACCCGCGTGGCCCGTGACCACGTGCTGACAGACGGAGATATAGTCGAGTTCCACATTAGATAAATCACCCCACTCATCCGCTACGCGGCTGAGCGGGGGCCCCAAATTGAATCACCCCGACGATAATACAGCCCCAAGAAGTTGTTACGCAACTCCTCGGAGACCCCAAAACGATCCTTAAGGACTCTTTGCGTTCAGTGAACGGAAGCTTGGAAGCACCGAAAGATCCTCACGTAGCTCGTCAATCTTCTCAAAACCGGTAAGGTCCAGATGCAACGGGGTAACCGAGATGTATCCTTCTTCCAATGCCTCGGTATCAGAACCCTCCATGGATACGCTGGAAAGCTCTCCGGAAAGTATCAGATGCCACTCCCCGTTTTCGTCCCTGGTCCTGTTCACCACGTCCTTGTAGACCCGCTTGCCAAGTCGTGTAACACTAACTCCCTTGGATTCCCCTGGAGGAATATTGACGTTTATAAACTCAGGTCGAGCACAGTCAAGAACCATCTTGCAAATCTCTCGAACGAACTCAAGTGAAGATTGAGCGATCTCTCCTGTCTCACGATTCGCCGATATCGCAACCGCAGGATAGCGAAGAAGCCTGCCCTCCATCGCTGCGGCAACAGTCCCTGAGTATAGCACGTCGTCGGCAAGGTTGTAGCCCATGTTGATTCCAGAGGCCACGAGGTCGATTTGCTTCTTCATGATGGAATGGTGCGCCAGAAGTACGCAGTCGGTAGGGGTGCCTTGGATAGCGATGTGATGGGAGTCGTGCTCTGTAATCCGTACCGGCTTGCCGATGGTAAGGCTGTGTGATGAACCTGACTGCTCCTGGGCAGGAGCGATGACAAAAAGCTCACCCAGACCTTCGAGCGTCTTCTCCAAAAGCTTTATGCCCTCGGCGTCGATGCCGTCATCGTTGGTGATAAGGATTCGTAGCATGTTTGATTCTAACGACAATCGAGGCAAGGTCAATGCTCACCCCCACCCTGCCCTCCCCCATCAAGGGGGAGGTAGTTGAGGGAAGCGGCAACAACAACATTTTCCCCTCCCTTGATGGGAGGGGATTAAGGGGAGGGTGAACGGAGGTTGACAATTCTCACTCAAGGATTAATCTACTGCATGAAGCCTTGGGGAATAGTCATCTCGGTTGCCGCGCTCGTATGTGGGGTAGCCGGAGCGGTGCTAGCGTTCATTGCCTGGGACCGCAAGAACAAAGGCGAGGACGCAAGGTTTTTATTCATCCTCGCCGTCATCGGCGGAGCGCTCTTCGCCGGTCTCCTGTACCTCGGCGGCAAACTGGGACTGCTGTGGTGATTGATAAGAATGCGAACCTTCAGGTTCGCTTAATAATAAAGCGAGGCTGAAGCCTCGCACTACAAGCTAGCCCCAAGTGATAGAAAATTCCATAGGGGCCGATCTTTGGTAGGGGCGACGCATGCGTCGCCCCTATGTTGAGATTGCTTCGGCCTCTAACGAGGTCTCGCAATGACACCTTGTTTTAAATTCTTGACTTTCCACAACCTATACGTAAACTCCGCCTATGCGCGACGTTGCCGGATTCGTTGAAGAGTCCATACAAAAACTGAAGGCCGAGATCAAGGGCACTGCTATAATCGCGTGCTCGGGCGGGGTGGATTCCACCACCTCGGCGGTTCTGGTAGACAGGGCAATTGGTAAAAGATTGATAACCGTTTTCGTGGACACCGGCTACCTCAGAAAAGGCGAACCCGAACACGTACAAGCCCTGCTCAAAAATATGGGACTGAATCTGCATTTCGTGGACGCTTCAGCCGAGTTCTACAAGGCGCTGAGAGGTGTGACGGATCCGGAGCGCAAGCGCAAGATTATCGGCAACCTGTTCATCAAGATATTCGAGCGGGAAGCGGAAAAGATCAAGGCGGATACGTTGATCCAGGGAACCATCGCACCTGATTGGATCGAGTCCGGCGGCGATCTGCGGGATGTCATCAAATCCCACCACAACGTGGGCGGTCTGCCTGCGGATATGAAGATCAAATTGGTGGAACCGCTGCGCGATCTGTACAAGGACGAGGTTCGCAAAGTGGCACGGTATTTAGGTCTTGCGATAGCGGAGAAGCAGCCTTTCCCAGGACCAGGCCTTGCGGTAAGGATTTTAGGTGAGGCAACCCGTGAAAGAACAGCCATCCTAAGGGAAGCGTGCGCGATCGTAGAGGAAGAGATCGAGGCCGCAGCCTCACATGGCGAGTGCGAGCTCCCCTGGCAGTACTTTGCCGTGCTTCTGCCGGTAAAGAGCGTTGGGGTGAGGGGCGACGTTCGCGCCTACGGCGAGACAATGGTTGTGAGAGCGGTAGAGAGCCTTGACGCCATGACCGCGTCAGCCTCACCTCTCCCCTACTCACTGCTTGAGCGCATCGGCATCCGCATCACCAACACCATACCCGAGGTGATTCGGGTGGTGTACGACATAACCCATAAACCACCGGCAACCATCGAGTGGGAGTGAAATAATGGGTGTGAGGATAGACGTGGTGGATAACGGCGGGCAGTGGACACATAGGGAGTGGCGGATGCTCAGGGAACTGGAGGTGGAGACAAATATCATTCCAAATACCACGCCGGTTGAGAAGATCGAGGCGGATGGATTGATACTTTCAGGCGGCGCACCAAGGATAGGCTCGGAGATACCGAAGCTGGGCGTCACAGGGAACTATCTGGATAGATTAAATATACCGATCCTTGGCATCTGCGTTGGCCACCAGTTCATCGCTCTTCACTTCGGCGGCAAGGCAGGACCGGCAAAGGTTCCTGAATACGGCAAGGCTGAATTGATCGTAACCGAGCCGGATGATCTCTTTAAAGACCTGCCCGAGCGCTTTACGATCTGGGAATCCCACAACGACGAGATCAAAGAACTGCCGGACATCTTCATACCACTTGCGCATTCAAAGGACTGCCGGTTCGAGGCTATAAAGCATAAGAGCCGACCGCTTTACGGAGTGCAGTTCCACCCCGAGGTGGAGCATACCGAGCACCACTACGAGATATTTGCCAACTTTATTGAGGTAGTAAAACAGGCTATGGCCTGATTCCTATTCAATCGTAGAACCCCATTCACTATCCGGTTTGCCAGACAACCATCGAGGCAGCAATACAATTATGGCTGATGGCTCCAGCCTCACCGCCCCCAGGTCGTTCACCGGCTGCCAGAAGAACTCAAGATGGGGTTCATTGGATCGAGGCGATTTGGAAGGATCGAGTTCTTCACACTCTACCTTAAAGATAAGGTTGACTTCATGATTTAAGCCGTTTTCGTCCTCCCATGAATGCTCAACAACACCAAGGAAATCCTTAACTTCAACATCTGTACCGATTTCTTCTCTGATCTCACGGACAAGTGCCGCTCGTGCCGGTTCGCCGAAGCGGATGTGCCCCCCAGGAAGGAAGGCGTTACAGGTTCCCTTGCGACGATTAAGCAGTACCCGTCCCCCGCGGGCAACCACACCCCTTACAACTATCTCAATTGTCTTCATCTATCGATTATCTCTATCCGTAAGATTCTTTCAAACGTTGCGAGGTTAGTCTTGCTTTGACCGGGGACGGTTCGACCGCCGGCTGGGGAAGAAGAAGGTATTCCTGATCGCCGAAATGGATACCTCCCCCGATTGTTGTTTCATAAGCGCGCAGGATCGCATGGTGAGGATGAGTCAGGTAATACTTGACCCATTGACGTAAGGGGGGTACCGGTATCTCGTTGTCATCGCTGGTGATTTCATTTTTCAGATGCCTTATATCCAGCTTATGGTTCTGGTAGAAATTCCTCCTGATCTCAAAACCCGTCCTACGGAACAGCCGAAGTGCTGCAGGACGCGAGATGTCCCTCTTATGATGGGGCACTGCCCAATCCATTGTAACCACCGATGGAAAACATACCACGCTGGCGCCCCCCGGTTTAAGAGCGCTGTGGATCCAGGACATGTAGGCATACGCGTCGGCTACGTGCTCCACCGTAGCCAGGCTAATCACGGCATCAAACTTGCCCAGGTTCTTGAGGAACCCTGCATCGTCGGCGTTGCCAAGCATGAACGAGGTGCGCTCGTTTTTGTAGTTCTTGCGGGCGTAATTCACCGCCTCGGGATCCAAATCGACCCCCACTACCTCCCCCAGTTCCGAAAGTATCTCGGTACCGTATCCTGATCCACAGGCAATATCGACAACCCTAAGTTCTCTCCCCTGAAAGTAATGCCTCAGCCAATCCCTGGCAACCTTGTAGCGTGTGGTAAAAACTTTATACATGACCCCCTGGATATTCCCCACACCATTCGCATCCATCTCCTTGGGATATACCCGTTCGCTGATTCCTGACATGGCACTCCTATCGGTTAAATCATCACCGTTGGTTTCTCAGCCAGCCCTGATCGGTTCCAGCAGGTATTGCTGATGCGCGAGCAGAATTCCGCCGCCGATAGTAATCTGATAGAGCCGTAATGCTAAAAGGTAAGGGTTGCGGAAATAGATCCTGATCCATTGACTCAATTGTGGAGCAGGCATAGTTTTATTGTAATGAACTTCGAAAAGTACATCCCGCATATCCAAACGGTCGTCCTGCCTGAATCTTTTAATAATCTTAAATCCACAGTCGCGGAATAAACGACTGGCCTTGGAACGGGAGATATCCCGCTTGTGATGAGGCGATGCCCAATCCATTGTAAACGTCGAGGGGAAAGAAACAACGAAGACACCTCCCGGTCGCAATGCTTTCTTTACCCATTCCAGGTATCGGTAGTGGTCCTCAAGATGTTCGATAGTTTCAAGACTGACCACCGCATCGAAATCCCCCAGACTTTCAAGGAAGCGCTGGGCGTCCGCATTGCCGACCTTGAAGGATGTGCGTTCGTTGTGGTAGTGGCGTTCCGCATAGCCTATAGCATCCTCATCCATATCCACAGCAAGCACCTCACCCACCTCTGCCAGTATCTCCGAGCCGAACCCTGTTCCGCAGCCTATATCGAGAATGCTGGGCTGCCGCCCGTTGAATCGCTCGCCAAGCCAATCGCGAGCAACATGGTAACGCTGTAGGTGGTATTTCAACGAAAGGCGCTGCAACTCACTTGAGACGATATCCATCTCCTTGGGAACAACACGCTCGATGTTCCAGTCCAAAATTCACTCCTAGCTAGAGGTTTTTAATGGCCCTCTGGCGCTAACGCCGTCTGTCCCCATCCCAAGAAAGTATACTCTCAAATCTCAACATGTCAAGTAGATTCACTAAATGAACTATAAAGCCGGTTAACCTTTACGTCCGCTGTGCTTCGCAGGATGTCTGGTCTATTTTTATACTTACGGTCTGCAACCTTCGGCAGGTTCTCTTTTTGGAATATAAGCAGTTAACCCTACGTTCACTGGCTATTAGAGAACGTGTGTAAGGTACTCTAGTCGTTGATTCCTCTTTTCAATCGCATTGCGGGTGGACATTTCGTCACGGCATAAGCGGCAGCTCCGGGACAACACGCTTGCCCTTTGCCTCGGGCTTGCCCGGCGAGTTGTCGTAGACCTCGATAACGTAGTAGACGACGCCGATGAACTGTTTGTCAAAGGCCCCGTGGAAGTAGGAGTGGATAAGGTTGGCGTATTTAACCTGGAGCTTTTCTGTTTCCGTGAGCTTTGGGTCATCCGGATGCATAAGATGAGCAATCGCCTTGAACTCGTAGGATGGGATGTCAAGGAATACGACCGCGCACGCAGGGTTCACCATCTGATTAAGGAAGGTGCCGGTTTCGAACTCGGGGGTTGAATAAAGTTCAAGGCTCACCTGCCTGGTGGGGTCGTAGAGCCTGGTTCCTTGCTCATAGAGTGAGTCCAACCGGTCGAGCTTTGCCGAAAACTCCTCGTCAATTGTTAATTCGAGAAGCTCGATGATCTCGGCCAGCTTTTCATCGTATGGAAGCCAGCCCATGCCCTTGACCGCGTTGTTGATGGCGAAGCGGGAGTCCGAGCGGGCGATTCCCGAGGTGGCAACCATTGCGTTGTGAGGACCGGCAAGCTCGGGCGGTTCGTGTTTGCGGAAACGCTCCAGGGTAGCGGCGCGTTTACCAAAACTCCACTCCTGGAATCCCGAGGGCAACCGGCGTATCTCAAACTCCTGCCAGGAGCCGTCAATCTTGGCGCGGATTACACCTTCTGTGAGTCTGGAGCAATCTACACTCTCCTGGTGGAAGGTTGTGTTCTCCCAGAGGTTCACGTCAGCGTGCTCCAGGTTACGCTCCTCGGCGCCAAGAAGGGACACCACTGCGAGGGCCGCCAATGCGACCAGCCAATGTCTCATATCCTCTCCTTTGGGTTGAATCGTTCACTTTTTCTTACTACGCGTCCTCTTACTGTCGGTTGCGAAAAGAATTCTCAACGCGTCGCGGATGGTTTTGACCTTGTGGAAGGTAAGGCCGGTGCGCACATGCTTTGGAATCTCAATCAGGTCCTTTTCATTCTCCGCCGGCAAAAGGACGGTGGTAATGCCTGCGCGCTTGGCACCCAAGACCTTTTCCTTGATCCCGCCCACAGGAAGCACCCGTCCGGTAAGGGTAATCTCACCGGTCATTGCGATGGAGGGGTCTATGGTCTTTCCTGAGAGAAGGGAGTACAGGGCTGAGGTCAGCGCCAGGCCGGCGGAGGGACCGTCCTTGGGGATAGCTCCGGAGGGGATGTGGATGTGAAGATCGGTTTTAGACATATCAGGCATCTCGAAGCTCAAATTCTTCGCTTGGCTGCGCAGGAAGGAGAGCGCGGCCTGGGCCGATTCCTTCATCACGTCACCAAGGGAACCGGTGAGTATCAATCCTTTGGAACCGAGCATCCTGGTGGCCTCGACGAAAAGGATCTCACCTCCAACAGGTGTCCAGGCCAGACCGGTGGCTACACCAACTGTCCCCTCGCGTGCGGCAAGCTCCGAATAGAACCTGGTCGGTCCAAGGTAACGGGAGATATTCTTCGCGTTAACCTTGACCTTGCGTTTCCTTCCCTCAGCATGACGTCGAGCGACCTTTCGTACGACTGAACCTATCTCGCGTTCCAGGTTACGCACCCCAGCCTCACGCGTGTAGCTCTTGATGATCTCGAAGATCCCGTCTTCTGAAAACTCCACGGCCGAGGGTAAAAGACCCGCCTGTTCCAACTGACGAGGCACAAGATAGCGCCTGGCTATCTCAAACTTTTCTTCGTCGATGTAGCCTGGAAGCTCTATTATCTCCATACGGTCATGCAGGGCAGGGATGATGGTCTGGGTGATGTTTGCGGTTGCGATGAACATAACCTGGGAAAGATCAAAAGGTACCTCGATGTAGTGGTCGGAGAAGGAGAAGTTCTGTTCTGGATCGAGTACTTCAAGAAGTGCGGAGGAAGGATCGCCTCGGAAGTCCGCGCCCACCTTATCGATCTCATCCAGCATAAAAACCGGGTTGTTGGAGCCTGCGGTTCGTAAGCTCTGTAAGATTCTTCCCGGCAACGCGCCAACATAGGTTCTTCGGTGGCCGCGGATCTCGGCCTCATCGCGAACACCACCAAGGGAAAGCCGCAGAAACTTGCGCCCAAGGGCGCGAGCGATTGAGCGGCCAAGCGAGGTCTTGCCCACCCCAGGAGGGCCGACAAAGCAGAGGATGGGACCCTTGGATGTGGGGTTTAGTTTTCTCACCGCAAGGTACTCCAGGATGCGCTCCTTGACTTTTTCAAGGTCATAGTGATCCTCATCAAGGATGCGCTTGGCCCGTCGGATAGCAAGGTTATCCTTGATTCCCTCCTGCCAGGGGAGGTTCAGTAACCAATCGATATACGTGCGAACAACAGAGTATTCGGCGGCAACAGGAGGCATCATCCGCAACCTATCAAGCTGTTTAAGGACCACTTCCTTTGTTTGCTCAGGCATCTTCTTCTCATCAATCCTGGCGCGCAGTTCCTCTATCTCAGCGGTGCGCTCGTCGGCCTCTCCAAGCTCCTCACGAATCGCCTTAAGCTGTTCACGCAGAAAATACTCGCGCTGCGATTTATCAACCTCTCCTTTAACCCTATCGTGAATCTTTGCGCCCAGCTCCAGGATACTCAGCTCCTTGGCAAGCAAGGTATCAAGCTGTTTGAGACGCTCCTTGGGGGAGATGGTATCCAAAAGCCTCTGTTTTTCAGGCACCTCGAAGTTCACGTAGGATGCAACGAAATCGGCAAGCCTGTCCGGATCGTGGATATTGAGAACGACCGACATCAACTCTTCGGAAAGATAGGGAACCATAGAGACAAGCTTCTGAAACGAATTCACCACATTGCGCATGAGCGCCTCGGTCGCCGTATCCCGGCGCTCATCCCCCCTGATCAACTCAACCCTCGCGGTAAGGTAGGGATCATGCTGAACGTACTTCTCGACTCTCCCCCGCATCATTCCCTGAACAAAGATACGAAGCGTCTCGTCGGGATAGCGACGCATCTTGAGGATTAAGGAGACCACCCCCACGTCGTAGAGATCTCTAGGCTCAGGAACCTCAATCTCCGCATCACGCTGGGTTACAATACAAACTATCTTGTGACTCGCGAGGGAATCGTCTACGAGCTTGATCAGTGCCGGATTTGAGATTGCAAGGCCGGTCGCAAGGTTGGGGAATATAACCCCCCCCTTGATGGGCAATATGGGAAGCACCTCAGGCAGGGGATGGGCATCGTCCATTCCCATAAATAATTCATTCTGCATCAGCGCCTCCTACTTAACCGGGATCTCTATAACCTTGGGACGCCGTCTGGGGATACGTATGCGGAGCACTCCGTCGGAAAGATTCACCTTCACATCTCGAGGTTCAACCTCTACCGGCAGAGCTATGCGGCGTTCGAAGAACCCGTAAAACGCCTCAAGCTTGTAGAAGTGGGTTGCCTTGGCAAAAAACTCAGGCTCCGAGCGGCGGCCTCGAATCTCCACATGGTCTTCTTCAATCTTGACATCCAGTGCCTGGCGCGGTACCCCGGGCACCTCGGCCAAGAGACAAACCTCCTGGGGGGTAACCAGAAGATCAACCAGGGGATAGGCCTCATCCTCCCCTCCCATAGGACCCCCTTCAAACATGAAATAAAACCGGTCTCTTCTCATAACGCTTTCCTCAGTTAGAGTTTAACTGAAACCTTCTTGCCTGCCTTTATGCCGAGAAGCTGTGCGGCAGAACCTTCACGCGAGGCTATCTCGTAATAGCCCCAACTATTCAAGATCAAGCCGGGTTTGCCTTCCTCAAGCTCCGAGTAGGTACGCACGATCGCCACCCTATCCTTACCCAAATGCACGCAAGAGCTACCGCCAAGATGCTGGACCCGCAGATTGGTAACAAGGTTGCCGAAGTGATCTATGTATATGACCTCGGCCTGTAGTCCTTGCTTGAGCTTCCTGGGTTCGGGTATCTCGATCACTTCGGGATCGGTGATCTGCGAAGTAAAGGAAGCGGAATCCAACCCGGCCAGAAGCTTTGCTGCAGCAAGTGCATAGATGTCTCGGCCGTGAAAGGTGCTGCTTGGTTGGGTTGCCCCGAGAGTGGTGGAATCGATCTCAAAAACGCTGCCATTGTTCTGCGCAGCGATCCTGCCCAGTACACCGTTGTCAGGGCCTGTAAAGAAATGCCCTGCGGCTTCCACATACAGATGTCGGCGAGATGATCCAACCCCTGGATCGACCACCATAACGTGGATGCTGCCTGCCGGAAAACTGGGAAAAGAATTCTCAAGGATCAACGCAGCCGCACGAAGGTTGAAAGGGGGAACCTGATGGGTTATGTCCACAAGCCTTGCGCCAGGGGCATGGGCAAGCACCACCCCTTTCATGACACCCGCGTACCCATCTTCTAATCCGAAATCGGTAAGAAAGGTCACGATACCTGAATATGGGCTCTTTCTACTTCGCGTACTCAATGTTGCGTACCTCGCGGATCACCACAACCTTGATGTAACCTGGATACTTAAGCTCTTTCTGGATCTGGTTGGCGATCTTCATACTCATCCCCTCCATCTCCAGATCACTTACAATCTCAGGTTGCACAAGCACCCTTATTTCTCGACCTGCCTGGATGGCGTATGCCTTCTCCACACCCTCAAAGCTCGAAGCGATATCCTCGAGTCTTTCCAGCCTCTTAAGATACGCCTCAAGCGTTTCACGTCGTGCACCGGGCCGCGAACCCGATATGGAATCGGCAGCAGCCACAAGGAAGGCATAAGAACTTTCCATAGAAACCTCTTCGTGATGCGCGGCTATCGCGTTTACCACCGCATCATCCTCTCCATACTGTGAGGCGATGCGAGCGCCTATCTCGGCGTGAGGTCCTTCTATCGTCACCTCGGCAACCTTGCCTATGTCATGCAAGAGCCCGGCCCTTGCCGCCAACTGCGCATCAAGATCAAGCTCAACAGCCATATTCACGCAGAGATGAGCCACTTCCTTAGAGTGCTGTAAGAGATTCTGACCGTAACTTGAACGATACTTCATCTTGCCGATGTAGTTGTAAAGTTCGTTGTGAAGACCTATGATCCCCAGCTCGGCTGCGGTTTCCTCACCGACGACTTTGATATGCTCTATCGTATCTTTCTCGACCTCCTGGCAGACCTCCTCTATCCTGGCTGGATGTATTCGACCGTCCCTTATCAAGCGCTCAAGGGCGAGTTTAGCCTTTTCCCTGCGCAAGGGATCAAAAGCCGAGATAATCACAGCCCCTGGGGTGTCGTCAACAAGAACCTCCACACCGGTCAGGGTCTCGAAGGTGCGTATGTTACGCCCCTCTCGCCCGATGATTCGACCTTTAAGCTCCTCTGTAGGCAGCTCAACGACAGAAACCGTAGTTTCGGTCCAATGGGAGAGGGATACCTTTTGAATAGCCTGAGAGATAACTTCCCTGGCTTCCCGTTCGCCTTCCTCACGAGCGCGTTCCTTGATATCCTTAACTATCTGCACAGCCTCAAGATCAACCTGCTTGCGAATGTTCTCTATCAACTCCTCTTTGGCCTTCTGCTTGCTTATAAGGGATACCTTCTCCAGACGACGGTTTTCCTCCTCTATGAGTTGGTCGTAGCGTTGCATCTTCGTTTTTAAGAGCTTCTCAAGATTGGCAATGTACTTCTCGTTACGGATCATGACGCGTTCTCGCTCGGTAAGATAATGGCCCCTGCGTTCAAGCATAGCCTCGCGGTCGGAGAGTTTCTTTGCCTGTTTTTCCAGCTCCCGGCGGTCGATCGAGAGCTCCTTTTCAAGCTTTTCCTTGGTCTTGAACCAGCGTTCCTTTACTTCGACCTCGGCAACCTTGATGGTTCGTTCGGACTCCTTTTGCGCTTGTTTGAGAATCTCGTTCGCACGCATCTTGGTAGAGGCGATTCGCCTCGTACCGATCAGTTGAAATAGGAAAAATCCCACAAGAAAAGCCACCACAGCTACCCCTGCGAGAATAATAATCCACAAAGTAGGCATCTTCGTCCTCCAGATCCTCCGCCGTGTCGTGGGGACGGATGTCTTTGAACCCAAGAATCATGGCGGGGTTCGGTTAGTCGAATCCTGAAATCCCCAGGGATTTCATCCCTGATGGGTTCTCAATTCATCGACGCCATTCCCCAATCCCTGAGCGTTGGCTCAAGACAAAGACCGTCACCACGCACACGGCAGATTGCTATATCATTTCATCTATCCCCCGGATGAGACGCCTAACCTTCTCGGCTACCTCTTCTTCAAAGAGACCGCGCTGCTCGTCAAGTTTGTCGGCTAAATCAAGAGCCACGAGCAACGCGCATCGAGTAACCGACATATTACCAAACTTTTCCTTCTTCTCTCTAACTAACTTGTCAATCCACGAAGCAAGACGCGTCAGACGATCAGGCGTGGTGTCATGACGAACCTGCATCTCGTAGCCGGCAATCTTTACCCGATCAACAGCCATAATGAACGTCTCATTCGGGTTCTTCCAATCTGCCAAGTATTCCACTAATGCGTGCAGCTGCAGCCTCTCGCAGTGCTTCCAATTCGCTAATCCGGACCTGCACCTGCTCACGCTCGGCTTCCAGTTCCCGCACACGCTGAATCAAGCGCCCTATTCTCTCCTCCAGCTGCTTGAACTCAGCTTCCATCGCTCTCTCGCCCTCTGACCACAGCGTTGAACTTAGCTGCCACCCGTTCGCCGACCTCTGCCATTATGCGATCCAACTCCTCTTTAGCAAGGTTTCCATCACGCGGCATAAAACGAAGCCGCAGCCCCAGATTACGCTTCCCTGCGGGAAGTGGATCGCCTGCGTAACTATCAAATACGTCGACACTCGTGCACAAGGAACCTGCCTGGCTGCGAACAAATTGCATTACATCAGCCGCACTATGGTTCACATCCAGAAGCAGGGCCATGTCACGCTCGACCGGGCTGAAACGGGGCAGCCCTTCAAAGCTTGATTTATCACCAATAACAGCCTCAAATGCTGTGAGATCGGCCTCACAGAAGTAGACTTCCTGCGCGATGTCGAAATGCTCGAGCAACTCGGATGAAACCCTGCCGAGCTCGATTACTACAGCATCATCCATCTTGACCAGGCAGGCCTCATCTTCGAAGTAACCGGGTTCCGCGGGCTCAAAGCGCGCTCCTTTGATTCCAAAACGCTCGAAAAACATCTCTACGATCCCCTTGAGATCGAAGAAATCAACGCTGCAGGACCCCTGATCCCATCGAAGTGGAGCGGCGTTTCCGGTAAGTAGGATCCCAAGACGGGTCTTCTCTGAAGGTGAATCCTTGCCTTTGGTAAAAACCTCTCCCATCTCATAGATTCCAAGATCAGAGTTGCCGAAACGTACGTTAGATGAGGCAACCGCAAGCATGCTAGGAAGAAGCGAGGGACGCAGCACGCCCATCCGTTCGGATAGTGGATTGGTTATGGGGATGAGTGCACCATCAAGCTCGCCAGGGATATCCTCTCTAGGGATAAGACTGAGTGAATACACCTCAGAGAGTCCCAACCCGGAGCAAAAACTGCGAATCTGCTCGAGGCGCTTGGATAGGGGATGCCTTTGGCCTCGGCGTTCGGCACGCCAACCGAGCCTCGAAGGCAACCCGTCGTAGCCTGAAAGCCGCAGCACCTCCTCGATTACATCCACATCCTCGGCAACGTCGTTGCGATATGATGGAACCTTTGCCTTCAGAGAATCCGCGTTCAGTTTGATCTCAAAGCCTATAAATTCCAGATTCTTCTTCGCCGCTTCAGGATCAACGTGTGTGGCAGCGTAGGAATCGAGTTTGGCAAACCCAAGAGAAACCGACCCCTTATCCTTGGGGGCACCGTAGGCCAACTCGTCTGAGACCAAAAGGTCAGGGTTCATCTCAGCCAGGGTATCTATAAATACTAAAGCGGCGTCACGCACCGCGGCACCGTCAATCCCTGCGGCAAAGCGCTTGCCTGATTCGCTCCTAAGCCCTGTCTTTTCAATAGCTTGCCTCGCCGCCTGCGGAGCAAACTCGGCTGATTCAAGAAACAACCGCACAGTGCTTTGAGATACCTCGGAGTCCACCCCGCCCATCACACCGGCAATGGCAAGGGGGTGGGTAGAGTCGGCGATGAGAAGACAACGCTGGGAAAGCTCATAGGATTTGTGATCTATGGCGGTAAAACGCTCGTTCTCGGCAGCGCGGCGGACCCTGACCACGGAATCGCGGATCCGCGCCGCATCAAAGGCGTGAAGAGGCTGACCCGTAAGAAACGTAACGTAGTTGGTGACATCAACAACATTGTTCACCGGACGCGCCCCGAACGCGTAAAGCATCCAACGAAGCCAGAAGGGGCTCTCGGTTACGCGCACGCCGTCTATCGCAAAACCGTAGTACTGATGGACGGCATCTTCGGCCTCTATCGTAAGCCTGAACGGATGATCAGCAGAAGTGACGTCAACCACAGGGGGCGGAGGTGGGTTAAAGCACTCTCCCCACAACACCGATAACTCACGCGCCAGGCCGTATACAGAGTATAAATCGCCCCGGTTAGGGGTAATCTCAACGTCAAGCACCGTGCTTTCAATAACATCGGAGAGCAGCGCACCAAGAGGCGTATCGGAGGGAAGGACAGCAGGTTTATCGTCCTGCAATCCAAAATCCTCTTCAGTAAGCACCACTGCTGCCGCGTCGTCGCGATCGGCAAGCGCATCTTTAGCAAGAGGACTTTTCATAAACGCAATCGCCACAACGCTTTCAGACGCCACATCCGTGTGCGAATAAACGTAGTAGCGCTCATCTTTCGTTTCAGTCGTGAGAAGAACACCGTCATCCGCATCCCTGAGTTTGCCCGTGATCCTAGCGGTACGAATCTCCGGATCATAAGGCAGAAGCTCTATCGTCTCCTCGACCGGGAATCCGACGCGTTCAAGATGCCGTGCAACCGAATCCGCCGAAAGGTCCCGACCAGTCACCTTCTCGAGCAAACGCATAGGAAGTCTCATACCTTAAGCATAATTGGATTTCGGCTTTAGTCAAGCACCCCCTCAGCATCCTTCAAGCTAAGGTGCGGGAAGAAGTTCCCTTAACCCTCGATGATCCCGGCCATAACCACCTTGTCCTCCCAGTAGATAACCCCAAGCTGGCCAGGGGTTATGGCCTGTACCGGATGATCCAGGATGACCTTATCAGTTTCCAACCGGCACCCGATCCGGGGTGCAGCATAGCGTATCTTGCATGTTAACGCAAGCTCAGATAAGTCGCGGTCAGTGAAGCGGTTGAGATGGGAGAGACGGAAGCTCGATCCTGAAAGTGCCGAGTGCGGACCGACTATTACACGGTTGTTCTTCACGTCCACCGAAATCACGTAGAAAGGCTCTGATGCAGCGATCCCAAGCCCCTTGCGCTGGCCTATGGTGTGAAACCAGATGCCCTTATGGGTTCCGAGTACACGGCCGGAAAGATCAACGATATTGCCCGGCTTCTCTTCGAGATGCCTGCGAAGAAACGAAGCCGTATCGCCCTCAGGTATAAAGCATATGTCCTGACTTTCCCGGCAGACCACAGGAAGATCATACTCCGAAGCGATCGCACGCACCTGGGTCTTGGTCAACTCACCAAGAGGGAAGATGAGACGTCTTAGATGCCTTTTTGGGACTAATGCAAGAAAATACTCCTGGGATTTTTTTTCGTCTTTGGCACGGGCAAGGAATAGTTCTCCGGACTCTTCGATGATCTTCGCGTAATGGCCTGTGGATAGGTAGGCTGCTCCGAAACTGTCCACCCTATCCCAGAAGGCCCCGAAGCGAATCCGCTGGTTGCAGAAAGCACAAGGGTTGGGGGTTCGGCCGCTGCGATATTCATCAAGAAAGTAGTTGACGACCTCGGCCTCGAACTGTTTGCGAACATCGATGACGGTATGTGGTATCCCGATCTTACGGGCAACGGCTACCGCCGCCTCGACATCTTCGCGACCAGAGCAACGTTCATCCTTACACATACGCAGGGTAAATCCGAGAGCCTCGTAACCTTCCTGTTTAAGGAGCAGGGCGGCAACCGATGAGTCAACCCCGCCGCTCATCCCTACGAGAACCTTAGAAGAATCCATAGCGGTCTCCTAAACCAACACAGACATCGCTCTCGATGGACTCACTCCGGTGTCTTTGGAAATCACACCGAAGACATCGCCCAAATATTCTCCCCCTTGATGGGGGACGAAGTGCCCCCGTCGGGGGAGAATAAAAGAGGGGGTGAATTCCTACCCAATACAACACTTAACGATAGAAAAACTGCCAGACAAATCCTCAAATCCTGCTTATCTTAAGCTACGAGGTCCTAAGGTTAAACTTCCCACTTTTCAACGAACCTCAGCAGGGTGCGCACGCCGAAACCGGTAGCGCCCTTGCGATAGCAGGAGTAGGGCTTATCGGTCATCTCCTTGGCTGCAATGTCTATGTGCGCCCAGGGCTTGGAGTCCGTAAAGTGTTCAAGGAACTTGGCCGCGGTGATCGCTCCTGCATGCCTGCCGCCCGTGTTCTTGATACCGGCAGCCGTGCTCTCTAACTGTTTATTGTACTCATCAAACATGGGCATCGGCCAGAGCCGCTCACCGGTCTGGCTCACATTGTCCATAAAGAGTTTCTCTAACTTCTCGTCGGTGGAGAATAAGGCGGCCACCCTGGTTCCCAGAGCGACCACGGATGCGCCGGTAAGTGTCGCTATATCAACCAGATAGGTTGCGCCAAGCTCGCGCGCGTAAGAAAGCCCGTCGGCAAGAATCAGCCGTCCCTCGGCGTCGGTGGAGATTATCTCTACCGATGGACCGTCAAGGCCGCAAACGATATCCCCAGGGTTCTGGGCGCGCCCGCCAGGCGAGTTCATAACCGCAGGGATGATGCCCAACACGTTGCGCTTGATTCCAAGCTTAGCCGCGGCAAGCATGGCTCCTGCCACAGCAGCACCGCCGCCCATGTCGCCCTTCATCTCCCCCATACCCTGTGGTTGTTTGAGCGAGATGCCGCCGGAATCGAACATAACGCCCTTGCCTACCATGCCTATCCAGGTGGCCTTATCGCCTGCGCCTTTGTGACGGATAACCACAAGCCGCGGCGGGGTGGCACTTCCCTTGGCCACCCCCCACATGAGGTTCAGGCCTTTCTTCTGAATCCAGACCTCATCGTGGACAGTAACTTCAGCTCCGGCTTTGCTCAAGACCTCTTCGACTCGGTTAGCGAACTCGGCAGGGGTCATCACGTTGCTCGGTTCGTTCACAAGATCGCGTGCAAAGTTCTGCGCCCAGGCGATAGCCTCGACACGCTTCACACCTGATTGAAACGCAGCAAGCTTATCCGCGTCGCGCTCTATTATGGTGAGATTCTCCAGACGAGGCTTCGTCCGATCCTCTTCGGATTTGTACCTGTCGAACCGATAAGCGGCCAGAAGAGAGCCGATTGCAGTGGCCTCAGCCGCGGACTGAGGTTGGATCCCCCCGATGCCTGCGCCGTGCACGATGGTTGCCATATCCTTTATGGAGAGCTTCTCCGCAGCCCAGAGTGCGGCTGCAGCCGCGCGGCGCGCTTCTTCAGGGCCGAACTTATCGGATTCACCAAGACCAACAACCAGCACCCGTGCTGCAGGAATCTTTTCATAGGTATAAAAGAGAAGCGTCTGGCCAAGCTTGCCTTTCATCTCGCCGGCTGCCAAGGCCTTACTGACGGCTCCACCAAGTGCCTGATCCACAGCTCCGGTGGCGCCGCCCGGATGCTTTACACCCTCGAAAAGATTAACCACGAGTAACGGCGCGGCAAAATTGGTTACATCGCCTTCTTTAACTTCTACCTTCATCATCGATCTCCTCGGTTTCTAATTTTTTAAAAAAGAGTATAGGCACGAGGTCAGTGATGTCAAACTTACGTGGTCACTTGATAATCCCCATACCCTAATCATCACACTTGCTGCGACGAAGTCCATTCAAACCTGACGGGTGTAACACAGCAACGATATTACGGGCGGAACAGATTTCTCGATAGTATTAAATGTATTAATATCTTTTGGGGTATTGACAAACAAAGTTTATTCCTTATAATTCGTTCGTGAGAACCCTTAAACTATAAGGAGGCAAAAATGAGCAAAAAGGGCACACTCTCACTAATCCTCGGTCTGGTGCTACTGTTAGGAGTCAGTGCATTGACGGCTTCTGACTGGGTAGGCACCTATGACGGCGACGATCAGGGCGTCATTGAAGGCACCCTTAACGAAACCGTTGATCCCGCAATCTACGAAGGCACCTGGGAAAGCTACCTTGACTATCCCCACAACTACGGCACCTGGTACGGAAGAGCAGAGGAGATAGTAAACGGCTGGTTCGTAGTGCGAGAAGGTGAGATCTACGACGACGAAGGAACCTACATCGGAATCTGGTGCGGCACCTTCCCAGCCCCCTGGATAGACGGCATTGCTTCAGGCAACTGGTGGAGAGACAACGGATGGCAGGGAACCTGGATCGCGTGGAAAGAATAGAAAAACAAAACAATAACCGCAAGGAGGAAAGATGAAAAACAAAGGAACCTTGATCGTGGCCGTAGTATTGGTGTTTGCGGCCACCGCTCTAATGGCCAACTCCAACTGGGTAGGCACCTTTACCGGCGACCACTCAGGTAACTGGAAAGGTACGCTTAACCCAAGCCAGGACCCCTGCTTCACAGGTATATGGGAAGAGATCTCTACCGACCCCCCGGATACAGGCTATCTACGCGGCAACTACATAGAACAAAGGGACAACTACTACTATGTGAGAGGCGACGTTCTAAACGAGGAGAATCAGGACATCGGCGACTGGTCCGGAAACTTCCCCATTCCGGACGCCCAGGCTTCAGGTAGATGGGTGCTGGATAACGGAGATCGGGGAACCTGGAGCGGTTGGAGCTACTAGCGACAAAGATAAACTCGTTGTGACATTGCAATCATTCAAGGAGAAGACATGAAGAAATCATTACTTCTGGTCGTAGGGATCATGCTACTGGTAAGCGCCACCGGACTTTTTGCCGCAACCGAGTGGTACGGCAAGTTCTGGGGCGACGCAGAAGGCGAATGGAAAGGAACCCTGTACGACAAAGAAGTCCTACCGCCCTGCTTCAAAGGCGTCTGGACCGACGGACACCACGAAGGCGAACTGTACGCTGAACTTGAATATGCCGGCCATGGAGTCTACAAGATCGTGAAAGGCTTGATCTTCAACGAGTACGGCAAAGAGATCGGCAAATGGGACGGTTACTTCGACCAAAACATCAAGCCCGGCTACGCCGAAGGAGAGTGGAAACTCTTCGAAGCAGACCTTTCCGGCAAATGGCAAGGACAGCGAGTACTCCCCTAAACTAGAATCCACCCACAATGGGGGCGGGCCCGTAACACCCCGTAACACACCCGCCCCCTACCCGACCGGGGCACGCCCCTAAAAAGAAGACGGCATTTCCCATCCCTGAACCCCTTGTCATCGCGACCGTCTGTCCGTCTCCTTTGGAGGCGGGGAAGGGTGGCGATCTCATACACACGCCAGACCTATGAGATTGCTCCCTGCGTTCGCAATGACAAGCCATACAACAGCTTGACTTTGTTATCTGTTTACGTAGACTTAAAGCTAAATTTGATTTAAAAGGCTTCAAGGAGGATTAATGCCAAGAGTTTGCGAAATTTGCGGCAAAGGAGCACAGAAGGGACATCAAATCTCCCACTCGCACAAGGTCTCCAACCGCCGCTTTGAGGTAAACCTCCAGAGTGTGCGGGTGCGCCAGGGCGGCAAGGTTCGCCGCATACTTGTCTGCGCCAAGTGCCTTAAAGCCGGCAAGGTCGAGCGCGCCTGACCCTTCCCAAATGATGGGAATCCAGCAAGGAGGATAAGATGAGAAAGACCTTGCTTGCAGCTGCGGCAGTGCTTCTTGCGGTGGCATCGGTGAGGGCGGCCGAGGAAGAGCGCCGCACACTTACCGTTACCGGAACCGCTGAGATCTCGGTTGACCCTGACATATGCTACATGAGCTTTTCCGTCCAGACCCGCCACAAGAGCGCGGCCCAGGCTTATCGCGAGAACAACGAACTGATGAATAAGGTAAACGCGGCGATCAAGAAACAAGATATACCCGCAAAGGACATGCAGACCGCTAACTTCACCATCTCACCTGAGTATCACTACGATCGAACTACCAATAAACGGATCTTCGACGGCTACCTGGTCTCCCATGCCCTTAACGTAAAGGTGCGCGATCTTACCAAGGTTCCGGACGTGCTGGATGCGGCGGTTACAGCAGGCGCCAACCAGGTGCTTGAAATAAACTTCACGGTTGAGAACCCCAAGAGGTACGCATCCGAAGCTCGTGTGGATGCCATAAAGGCGGCAAGGGCAAAAGCCGAACAGATCGCACAGCTTACAGGGGTCAAACTCGGTAAACCTATCTCGATCTCAGAATCCGAGCCGGGCCGTCGTATACTCTACCCGCAGACCGCAATGATGCGAACCGGCGGGGACTTCGACGAAGGTGTTACCCTTGAGCCGGGCGAGATCAAGCTAACCCACACAGTCTACATTACCTACGAGATCAACTGATGGCTAAGCGGGTTCTTATCACCGGAATAACCGGCTTTGCCGGAAGTCATCTGGCCGAGCATCTTCTTGGCCGCGGCGGATTCGAGATCTACGGCCTTTACCGCTGGCGCTCGCGTACCGAGAACATCCAGGGATTTAAGGACAAAATCGAACTCCTCGAAGGTGACATCCGCGACGCGTCGTCCATGAGGTCATTGATTGAGAAGATCAAGCCGGACTGGGTCTTCCACCTTGCGGCGCAGAGCTACGTACCCATGTCGTGGAAAGCGCCGGTAGAGACTCTTTCAACCAACATCATAGGTGAAGCGAATCTGTTCGAGGCGTGCCGAAAGACAGACTGCGATCCATTGATTCACATCGCAGGCTCCTCTGAGGAGTACGGGCTGGTTCATCCTGACGAGGTGCCCATAGCCGAGACGAATCCCCTGAGGCCGCTGTCTCCTTACGGGGTATCCAAGGTCGCACAGGACCTCCTGGCATTCCAGTACTTCAAAAGCTACGGACTCAAGGTAATAAGGACAAGGGCGTTCAACCACACCGGCCCGCGCCGGGGCGAGGTGTTCGCAACCTCCAACTTCGCACGACAGATCGTCATGATTGAAAAGGGCAAGGCCGAGCCTCTTATCCGGGTTGGAAATCTGGATGCGGTGCGCGATTTCTCAGACGTAAGGGACATAGCAAGGGCCTATACCCTGGCCTTGGAGAAGGGCGAACCAGGCGAGGTCTACAACATCTGTTCTGGAAAAGGGCTAAAGATTCGCCAGCTTCTGGACATGCTTCTTGCCCAATCAAAAGTGGATATAGAGATAAAAGAGGACCCTGCGCGGATGCGGCCATCGGACGTTGGGTTCCTGATAGGCGACGCGACCAGATTCCGCGCGAAAACCGGCTGGAAGCCTGAGATTCCCTTCGAGCAGACCCTTGCCGATCTCCTCGACTTCTGGCGCGAGCGGGTCTAGCCGGCCTTTCCTGAACAGGGCCAGGCAGTGTCTCACTCTCTGAACAAGATACTGATAACCGGGGCGAGCGGATTTGTCGGCAGACTGCTGGCCAGGGCGGAGATGGAAAGGGGTAATACAGTAATCGGGATTCACGACCCGCAGGAATCTCCCGATCTGCCTTTCGAGTCCAAAGGTGTCGATATACGGGATAAAAAAACACTCCAAGATTTCATCACTCCCCTCAAACCCCAACGGGTTTATCATCTCGCCGCGATCTCATCGGTCAGGATGTGTGAGGAGAACCCGTCCCTTTGCTTCGGGGTCAACGTCACAGGCACCCTTAACCTGCTGGACGCTCTATCCAGACTTGAGGAAAAACCAAGGGTTCTTTTCGCCTCTTCCTGCGAGGTTTACGGTAACGTCGATCCTTCTCGTCAACCGGTCAACGAGGATACCAGACCTACCCCCATCAACGTCTACGGGCTGAGCAAACTGATGGGAGAAGAGATCTGTCAATTCTATATGAGAGAGCACGGACTGCCGATAATTATCAGTCGAGGCTTCAATCATACAGGGCCTGGACAGAAGGGTAGCTTCGTTTTTCCTCACGTGGCAAGCACCCTCGTGAAGATCGAGAAGGGGGCCGCCGAACCGGTATTGAGGATGGGAAATCTATCTGTAAGAAGGGACGTTCTGGACGCACGGGACGTGGTGCGTGCCTACATGACGGCAGCCGATAAGGCGAAGCCTGGCTCGACCTACAACGTAACCTCGGGGCGGTGTATATCTATAGAAGAGGGTGTAAGGATGCTGGTTGAAATTTCCGGATTAAGGGTTAAGATAGCACAAGAGAGTTCGCGCATGCGCACGTATGATGTTCCCCGGCTTACGGGCGACGCATCGCGTATAGACAAGGATTTAGGTTGGCGTGCAGAGATCAGCCTGGAGCAAACCATGAAGGATTTGCTTTCATACTGGAGAGCAAAGGAAGGCGTATAATGAAGTTACATGCATTCGGGATCAGGGGAAGCCTGCCCTCCCCCTCGACCAGGGGTTTCAAGACATCCGCGTACGGAGGCAACACTACCTCTTATTATCTGGAGGCTGGTCCCTTCCGCATTATCTTAGACATGGGATCAGGCGCAAGGCCGCTTGGTAACCTTTTGATGAGCAATGGAGTAATCGGCAAATCGTTCATCTTCCTCTTGACCCACTATCATTCGGACCACACCCAGGGAATCGGCTTCTTTGTTCCTCTGTATATCAAGGCCAACACCTTTCATATCCACGGCTTCACCCCGGATGAAAGACGGGGCGCAGACCCAATAAGAAACATAGTCCTGCAGTGTCTGGAGGAACAGCAGTCGAGCCCCTACTTCCCGGTTCCTCACGTATCCCTGCCCGCCGAGAAACTCTACCAGGCGCACGACAGGATGTTTTCCGAGGTTTTCTACTACCTGCACAGGGACGGCAGATATATGTATATTTCCGAAAAGGAATCAGCCGAGACCAAATCCGCAGACCCCAAGGATGTAGCCAAGGTAACCACCATCCCACTCAGCCATCCCAACGGCTGCATCGGCTACCGCATAGATTACATGAATAAATCCCTGGCTTTTTGCACAGACTCGGAACCCCTGGCCTTTACCAACGACAGGATCAACACCCTCTGCAAGGACGTTGATTTGATAGTACTTGACGGCCAGTATACCGCGAAGCAGCTGCGAGGCCAAACCCAGACCTTCGGTCACGGCACCCCTGAGCTTTGTGTGGATCAGGCTGTCGCGTGCGGGGCGAAAAGGCTTCTCATAACCCACTTTGATCCTGGTCATGACGATGCCAAGCTAAAAGAGATGGAGGAAGCCTGTATCGCTTACCTGGCCAAGCAGAAGAAGAAAACGCCGGCAATCGTTGAGTTCGCCAGGGAGGGTAGGACCTGGGAGATCTAGGTTGAGGATCCTTGCTATCAACTGGCAGGACTGGGAGGCTCCGCAGAGGGGCGGGGCCGAGTTCTATCTAAAGGAGATACTTACAAGACTGGTAGAATACGGACACGATGTGACCCTTTTGGCCTGTGGGTATCCTGGAGCACCCCATAAAGCGTTGTTGGACAGGATCAAGGTGATAAGGACAGGCTCGCGCAACACCTTTAATTTCCATCTATACGGAAGACCGATTCGGAATTTTTTAAGATCGAACGATTTTGACGTGGTGCTGGACGATCTGAACAAGATATCTTTTTATACCCCGCTCTGGGCAGGAAAGACACCTGTGGTGGGTATCGTTATGCACGTATTCCGCAGCGAGATATTCAAAGAGGTGGGCTTGATTCCCGGTTCCTACGTTTACTGGACCGAGCGCTTGATCCCCAAGGTTTACCGGAAGGGTCTTTTCGGCTGCCTGGGAGAATCCGGTAAGAAGGAACTGGTCGAAATGGGGATGGACCCCGAACGGATATTCCCACTCCTGGTGGGGGTAAA
This sequence comes from Caldifarciminota bacterium, assembly GCA_023128825.1. Taxonomy (GTDB): domain Bacteria; phylum Hydrothermota; class Tepidihabitantia; order B3-TA06; family B3-TA06; genus B3-TA06. The sequence continues at coordinate 30,537 of JAGMDF010000027.1, forward strand.
TCCGGTGTTCAGGCCAGGGCCCCGTAAACGGGAAAAACTCATCGTGACCGCTACCCGTCTGATGCGCTACAAGTGTACCGATCACATCATCTTCGCCATGGCCATGTTGAGACAGCGAGGATTGGACGTAAGATGCGAGATCGCTGGAACCGGTCCAGATTTTGACAGGTTGGACGATTTGATAAACCGGCTGGGCCTGCGCGACCACGTCAAACTCCTGGGCTGGGTACCTTTGGAGGACGTGGTCAAGCTCTACCAGAGGGCTGCGGTAGCGGTCCAGCCGTCGGCCAAGGAAGGCTGGGGATTCCTGGCTACGGATGCAGGGGCTTGCGGCACACCGGTGGTGGCGGCACGGGTGCCCGGTTTAATGGATTCGGTCAAGGATAAGAAGACGGGATTTCTCTACGCGCATGGTGATATCGATGAGATGACCACCTACATTGAGAGATTGCTGACCGACGAGAAGCTTCGCAAAAAGATGGGTGAGGCGAATCGCCGCTGGGCCGAGAGCCTTACATGGAAGCGGGTGGCAAGCAGGGTGGAGAGACTTCTGCACGCGGCTGTAGAGTCGGGAACGAATGGATAAGAAGACCAGGGATCGAATCTTCTTCTGGGGCAGGATAGCCATAGCCGTTATCTTTATTGCCATAATCGTCCTGACCGTTGATCTTGAGGCCACCTGGGGGGAGCTGAAACAGACCGATCCTGTCTACGTAGCGTTTGCGGCAGGAGCATATATTTGCTTCCTTGCCTTCCTTACCCTGCGCTGGCTCATACTCTCCAGGGCGCGCAAACATCCATACGGGTTCTTTTACCTGTACCGCAGCGTGCTCATACACATGCTGTTCAACAACGTTCTGCCGACCACAATAGGCGGCGACGTGTACCGAATCGTGGACACCAGCGGGCACGAGGGCAAAGGGGTATCCTTCTCCATCGTCTGGACCGATCGGATGGTAGGTCTCATCGGAGTATTCAGCTTCGCATTCCTTGCAAGTATCTTCTACGCCGCGGTGAGCGGAAATTTCCTGCTTTTTGTCATCTTCGGCGCTGCGTTCATCTTCGCGATTTCCCTGACTCTCGCATTCCTTTCTACGAAAATAAACGCCTGGATCTCCCCCTGGCTTTCAAAGGTGCGAGTATTCAAGTATCCACTTGGTGAAACGATCGCTGGTGCGTTCCGCTCAATAACCGACTACCGCAATCACAAAACCGTCCTTCTTGCCGCGGTTTTTGTCTCTTTGGGCGTACAGATGAGCCTTGCAGGGATATGGTATCTTCTCTTTCGCTCACTTGGCGGGCAGACGAGCTTCATTCACATCATGGTGACCATACCGATCGTGAACACCCTTGCCATGTTCTCTGTGGGCGGCTGGGGTCTTAGGGAGCAGACCTTCGTGCAGATGCTGGCCACCTTTGCGGTGGCCAGAGAGACAGCACTTGCCACCTCGTTGCTCTTTGACGTGGTTAACGTCTTCTTCGGTCTTGTAGGAGGGGTGTTCCTTCTCTTCCGCCGGGGCCGCAAGCCTGCCCCCTCGCCGGTAAGAAGCCCCGACTGATTCTTCCCTTTCCGGACCCGATATAAACTTACGCCAAACCACGGTCTCTTAATCGTGAGATAAAGACTCCTGTTCAGAGGCTCGACAGGGTAAACTTGCTTAGGGATCTAACTTAGATGACCGGCATTGGAGCCGCAACATGGAATAAACCCGAGATGGAAATTTGTGAACAGATGCTAATATTGCTATATATGATATTCAAACAATATCTGTGGATGAAAAAATTACCCTAAAGTCCTTGACATGTAAGAAAATCAGAATATAATCTCGCAATTTCCTCCACCAGACAAGTATGACGAGGCAACGGGTGTAAGACGAAAGTAGGTTTGCGAATAGGCCGAAAGGAACTATACGATGCGAAACGAACCCTTTTGCCGCACAGATGGGAAAGATGGCTTCTGCCCATGACACGGAGACTGTGATTACCGGGATGCACCCGGCGCTGGCCGTCACATTGGCTGAGCTGTGGCTGTCTGGAGGCGATGCAAAGACCGCGTTAAATCTTAACTGTGGCTATAACATCCGCACCGGATGTCTCGAAGGAAATTATCTTGAAGAACAGAACCCCACACAGAAGGATCAAGAAGAGGCAAACGATGATAGTACTTCAGATTAAGGAGGAAGTAGATATCGTAGGCGTACGGACAACTGCCAGATCTATAGCACGAGAGATCGGTTTCGGGCTTGTGGATCAAACCCGGATCAGCACCGCTTGCTCTGAACTTGCGCGAAACGTCTTCCTCTACGCAGGCGAAGGAGAAGCCCGCATAGAAGAGTTTGAGAATCCGCACTCCGGTCTTCGAATAACCTTCACAGATAAGGGACCGGGAATCGAGGATATCGAACTGGCAATGAAGGACGGTTGGTCCACCTCGAAGAGCATGGGCAAAGGGCTTCCCGGCGCGAAACGGCTCTGTGACCACATGGAGATTCACAGCAAATCAGGTCAAGGAACTACCGTGATTATAGAGAAATGGCTGCTTCAGTAAAGGATGCGGACGAGCTGCGCATAGAGGTTGAAGCGCACATCCCATGGGTGCGTGGGATCGTTCGGCGCTTTGCGGAAAGCCTCGGTTTTAGCGAGAAACTCCTGACCGAGATAGAGCTATGCGTTACGGAACTGGCAACCAACCTGGTGGTTCACGGGGCCAAAAACGGCAGGATTAGTTTTTGCGAGGTCAAAGAGAACGATCTGCATGGGATCGAGATTCTGGCCCAAGACGAAGGACCAGGTATCAGGGATCTCTCAAAAGCACTTCAAGGAGGAACGAGTACCGCAGGATCGTTGGGGCAAGGTCTTCCCTCGCTTCAGCGCACCGCAGACGAGTTCGAGATACACTCAAACTCTCAGGGAACCCGTGTGTGCATGCGTAAGTATCTGCCACCTGCAGAGACCAAAGACGAACTCGCCAGCAGGGATCTTATAGTAAGTGTAGCGGTACGCACCCACCCGGAATCAACGATCTGCGGCGACGGTCACGTGATCCGTCACGACGGTCCGAGAACGCTCCTTGCAGTCATAGACGGCCTGGGACACGGAACCCAGGCAAGAAAAGCGGCGGCAATAGCCGAAGCCTACCTGCACGCGAACCACCGTAAACCTCTGGATCACATGCCTGCTGAATTACACGCTTCACTGCACGGCACTCGCGGTGCAGTCGCAGGGATAGCACGCATTGACGAAGCCGCAAATAAACTCTCCTTTATAGGTGTCGGCAATATAAGCGCCAGGCTTTGGCTGCCTGAGGAAAAATCCTGGGTGCGCTTGATATCTATGAGCGGCACCCTGGGGGTAAGCTTACGCGCCCCGCGTTTGTTCTCTTATCCCTACAACAGAGGAAGTATCTTTATAATACACTCAGATGGCCTTAAGGAACGCTGGGAGCTCTCCACCGATGAGCTTAGCCTATCACCCACTGAAATCGCACGCACCCTCATGCGTGATAATTGGCGTAGAACCGACGACGCCACTGTAATGGTAACCAAATGAAAAATCTCTCCTTCTCCGAAGACGGCGTATGCACCATGCATCTCGAGGGAGTTACGCAGCCTCGCGAGATTGAAAATCTGATCGAAGAATACGTGACAGGTGTCGAAATTCTCCCGCATCACCTTCGGGTGATACTCATAGACATCTCCGAACTTGTCCACATGGGTGCACGCTCAAGGCAGGTGTTCTCAGAACTCCTAATGCAGGCATCAAAGCATTACGGGGGTAAGGTAGAGCTGGTGATAGCATGCGGATCGCTAAACCTGCGCAGGTTCATCCAGCTATTCTGCAAGGGGATAGGTTTTCAGGAGCGAAGCCACTTCTTCGAGCACCTCAAGGAAGCCCAGGCCTGGATAAGTAAGCGGTCTGCGGAAGATCCCTAGATAGTATGGGTGACGTATGCGTCGCCCCTAACCAACCAGAATAATGTGGAACAGCCTCTCCAGGCTGTTCCATAATAGCACAGGCTGAGAGCTTGTGCCACAATCCCTTGCCTAAAGTGATTCGCTGACTATAATCCCTATCAAAACAAAAGGAGCAACACTTGAAGCTTTTTACCTTCGACACCGTGCCCGGCCAGGGCTCCATGACCACCTTCCATACCCTTGCCCGCGAAGGAATAGAGTGTTTGTGTCTAGTGTCACCTCAAACCCCAATCATCAGCGTTGGCTACTTCCAGGATACGGCCGCCGAGATAGATTTAGACTACTGCGCTTCCCACAATCTGCCTGTGATGCGGCGAGAAGTAGGCGGCGGCGCTACATATCTTGACGCAAACCAAGTCTTCTACCAGGTAATCCTTCGCCGGGATAACCCGTTGGCTTCGCGTAAGATATCAGAGCTGTATCAGACTTTATCCGCCCCTGCCATCGAGACCTACCGCGAGTTCGGAATCCAGACCCGCTTCAGACCGGTGAACGACATAGTGACCGTAAAAGGGGAGCGCAAGATCGCGGGCGAGGGTGCGGGAGACATCGGGCCCTGCGTGGTCTTCGTGGGTGGTATCCTGATAGACTTCGACTACGATACGATGGCCCGGGTATTGAAGGTGCCGGACGAGAAGTTCCGGGACAAGATCTATAAATCCATGCAGGAGCACGTAACCACGATATACAGGGAGACAGGCAAGAGATTTTCCCGTGCAGAGATACGCAGGGTGCTTGTCGAGAAGTTTTCCGCTCTCCTTGGTCCACTTGAGCCTGCCCTGTTTACCCCGGAACTCCAGGCCAACCGGGAAGAAATCACCAACCGGATGCTGGATGAAGGCTTCCTCTACAAACGCACCATGAAGAAACCAGGGGAGGTAACCATCCGCTCAGGGGTCGAGTTTATTATGGGGATGCACAAGGCTCCTGGCGGACTGATAAGGACGGCTTCTGAAGTGCATGAGAACAGATTGGCGGATGTTACCATCTCCGGCGACTTCACCCTGCTGCCGCTTCAGGGGCTGCCAAGGATCGAGGATGGTCTGAAAGGTGCTGACAGAACACGAAGTGAGGTTGGTACTCGGATCGACCGAGTAATTTCTGAGCAGGGCCTCGAGCTTCCCGGCGTCTCGGTGGAGGATATGCTGCTCGCCCTGGAGATTGAAAGCTAAGTTACGTTTACGGCTCAAGAACAAGGACCTGCTCAATCCAATCCTCGTAGAAAGAAGGTTCTTTGTATTCCCCGAAGATAGGAGAAGTAGAGGGAAGTGTCGTAAATGAAACGAGATACTCATAATCCCCTTTCGCTAAGGCAAACACAAGGAGGGTATCCGGAACCCTGCAATCCCAGAAAATGTCACCGTACTCCAGTGGAATCTTGATGCGTATTGCAGAACGATTAAAAAGAGTACAGGGAGCAATGCTTAAGACGTTATCCCACTTTGGATCAATCGCACGGTTTGCGAACACCCCTTCTTGCTTCGCATCATTAAACATTTGCAATGCACGAGATGCTTCCATCACGTTATTATCTGTAGGCGCCCAGGAGATAGAAAAGAGCCCTTCCAGGTCCGGCTCCTCCCCAATCACTCCAAAGTACCGAATCCAACCCACTTCTGAAGTCCCTGCGCCGCCGTGAAAGTACCAGTTAGGGTAATAGGAATCGAACCGCAAGGGCTTTTTGAGCGAGATCAGACGATTGTTATAGAGATAATAAATCATCTCCTTGCGCAGCTTGTCGGACAGCCCAGCTGCAGGGCCATAACGCGGCTTCAATGAATCAAGCGCCCATTCAAGACTCTTCTGCCACTTCATGGAATCGGCAATAACGCTGTCTAGCTGCGCGGCAGCACGAGGATGTTCTTTCATTACAGGCATCTCAAAAGGCTTGTAAGGGAATATAGCATATTCGTAGTGAAGGTTCCCGTCCTCGATCAACTCGAATAATTGAATTTCCCACCTACGGGCCCACCAAAGCTCATCCCATGATTTGACCTCCGTGGAGATCACGACCCCGAAAAATACAAACAGGATAAACAGAACCCTCTTCACAACTCATACAGTATAGATCACCCAACGAAGATGTCAAGTACCTCTAGAGGTTTATAGTCACCAATTCACCTGGCCTTCGAGACCTCGAAGAACAGAATCCCTATCCCCAACAAGCCCCGACATCTTTTCTCTTTTTGACTCGATTTCCCTTGTTCTTTTCTTAAGCTTTTCCTTTAATTTCTCAACCTTATCCTTTATACTCTCAAGCTTCTTTCTGGTCGCTTCAAGTTCTCTCTTGAGACCCTCAACGTCTTCCCCCCTCTCCTTCATCTTGCCTTTGGTTTTATCAATTTGATTCTGCGTTTCTTTTATGTGCTTTTTTATAGTCAAAATATCCCAGACTATCGCCCTGATCTCATCTTCATCCGAAGATCCCTTCTTAAGCGAAGAGAGCTGACCCTCAAGATATTCAAGCCCTTTCTTTAGCTTCTCCAATTCTTTCTTCAACTCCTCGACCTCACGCTCCTTCTCCTTGACATCCTTCTTGAGGATAGAGATATGCTTCTCCAGTGTCGAGACGTAGAATTCCAGGGTACGGATCATCGCGGCAAGCATAACCAGTTCTTCTCTGGTTGGGTAAACGTACTCTATCAATCCCTTCATCCAATTGGCGCTGATACCCAGAGTTTGTCTAACGCCCCCACGCAACTTAGATTTGTAAGTCCTTTCGTCAAAGGAATCAAAGAGAATCTAATTCGAGATATAGCTCCATCCAACTTTGAAAGAAAGACATGTCCGGCGGTTCAGTATGCGAGCCGACTGGTGATTTCAACAACCAGTTTGTGAATCCTACCAGATATTTGTGACCGCGATAATCGAACAAAAAGATATTAAAGGTATCCGTTACACGACCCTTCCAGAAAAAAGTCCTAAATTCAACTTGAGTTTTAATATAGAAAGCGCGGCTGTTGTATAACATACATTCCGCTACCGTGAAATCTTCTTTCCAAACCGGGTTAATGGAGCGTGATACAAACACCCCTGCTTGTTTCGCATCTTGATATGCATCTATTGCATCCTCGATATCAAAATCTTTACTTACGGTAGGCGACCAGGAAATACAAAAGAACCCCTCGTAGAAGGGCTCCTCCCCCAACATAAGCTTGGCATATCTGATCCAGCCTCTGTGCGGCGTTCCAGAACCACCGTTAACATACCACAACAAAGGCCAGATATCGTCAAAATGCCAGGGTTTTTGCAGTCTGATAAGGTAATTAACACAAAGATAATACAACATCTGATTGATGGTTTTATCTTTCAGAACACTTGCCGGTCCAAAATCAGGCCTTAAGGAATCCAGAACCCATTCCATGCTGTACTGGTTTTTCATGTAGATTCCAACCATGCTGTCAAGCTGACTTGCTGCCTCAGGATACCATTCGAGAACAGGCATGGAAAAAACGCTGTAGGGCGAATTTCGGTACTTTATCTTTTCACCTAGTTCAATCCCCATCAAATCCCGGGCGATAATCCAATCAAACTCAGGCCATGTTTCGATCTCGTAAAGTTGTATGACAAACAATAAGGGCAAGCCTAGCAAAGTGAGTTTCATGAGCAGATAAATTATAGCAAGTAATCATTTGATGTCAAGCATATCGTAAAGATCATTCTCCCCAATTTATCTGATTATCCAGGGCCCTAAGCGCCCTATCCCTATCAAATACCTTCAAAAGCTCGTTCCTCCTCTCCTCCAAGGGGCTAACGAACCTTTCCAGTTGTATCTTCCGTTCTTTAAGTTCATTAATTAACCTTCTATCTGATCCCTGTTCGAGTTCCCTATCAATATTCTTTATCTCTACGTGGATTTCATCTATCTCCTCCTGGCTCGGGTAGTCATACCGTATAAACCCTTTCATCCATCTGGCCGTTATACCGAGAGTTGTCTTTCCCTGGCAAATATCATTCTTGTAAGTGCCAACGTTGAAAGCATTCAGGTACGGATCGAACGCCCTGGGGCCTTTTGCTTCGTGGCCCTCAGGATTGGCAATGTCCCCTGAATAGGGACGTACAAAAGAAGGAATTTCCTCCTTACGATTTTCCTTAGCACGCAGCAGCCAAATGTAACTCACGTGCAAGGTTCGATTAGTAGATTCCATTATGGTATAGGGGACTGGAGACAAGAGTTTCTTGCCTGCCCACTCCCATCTGGGGTTATATTCCTCACGTTGTCTTGTAACATTATCTGCATATTCAACGTCAATAAACGTCCTGCCATCTCTGTTCGCTTCTCTCCTTGCCACCCTTCTAAAAAGCCAGGCTATATAACCAAGAAACATGTTTAACCCCCAATCACCATAATGACCACATAACCCAGGACTCGGAACCACATCAATAGCTGCTCCACAAACATGCGTACTGTGAAGGGCTACGTATCGTTTTCTTCCTGTCTCTTCCTCTTCTTTCTTTAACTTTTCATATAAATTTTGTTGTTGATTGAAGGTCCGATAACCTGAAGTAATTTTTAGGTCCTGCGAAAAAACTTCGTTCCATTCTCTGTTGACCTTAGCAAAAAGAAGGGCTAAGGCGGGAAGGATAAGTGCCTCTCCGTTTTCAGCTTGTACCTTATATTGTCTCGTCCCACTATCAACATGTTCTCGAGAATAAGAATATAGCATCTCGCCAGAATACTGCATGACTTTTCTCCAGGCAACATCTCGTGCTTTATCAACTCGGCGCAGGTACTCGATGTAGATTTCTCTACTGCGGTTCTTTATATAAAAGCCCATCTTCCGGTCGGATTTGCCATCATACCCATAATGCCATTCTCGCACCAAGTTGTTGATATAATTGAAAATCAATTTAATCATCCCGATCCGATGCATCTTATCGTAATCTGGGGCAAATTTCTCCTTAAAGGGGTTTGCGGCTCCTCCTTCCCATTCAATGACATTCTCATACCATACACTCTCTCCGCTTCCCGCTTTACGACCGTATCTCGGAAGAAAACAAGGCCTACCATACCCATCCGATTGACTTGCGTCCAGATAAACATATACAAAATAAGCCCAGGCTTTGGTATCCTCCGGGTCAAAGTCGGGAAAACCCGTAGGCGAGCCGGGATTATCGGCTGGAACCTGCCTCAAGATTTCATCTATCGTTGCGTAAGGCATAATATCTCCTTTCTTTGTTTATTAAGTCTCCTCTGGATTATGACGAACGCAATAGAAACCTGAAGAATTAAGCCACAGAAGACATCCTGTAGGGCTGCAAAAACTTGACTCCGCGCCGTCTGCGAATAGAATAGTTATTAAATCGGAGGCAAAAAATGAACGAACAACCCAAACCGGTGCGCAGACTCGACGTTGAGATAAAGCCTGAGCAGGCCGAGGGTATCTATTCCAACCTTGTGCTGGTGGCTCATTCTTCATCGGAGTTTATTTTGGATTTCGCGCGCATGCTGCCAGGTCTGCCCAAGGCAAGGGTGCTTTCTCGCATCGTCATGTCCCCTCAGCATATCGAGCTTCTGCGCAGGACGCTTGAAGAAAACATAAAGAAATACGAGGAACGCTACGGAAAGATCGAGGTTAAGGATCAGCCAGGTCCCCCAAAAGAGATGGGCTTTACTGCGCCGCAGCACTAGTGCCGGCTTTCGCTGGCTGGGCAAGATAGCGGCCCAGGAAGGTGCCAGGTTCTACCTCGTAGGAGGGACGGTGCGCGATAAGCTGTTGGGTAAAAAGACAGTTGACATCGACCTGGCGTGCGAGGGCAACGTAAAACGCGTAGGTGAGCGGCTGGCCAAAGAGCTCGCTACCAAATTCAGCTACTACCCGCCGTTCAAGACAGGAACACTTCAAGGACCCAAAGGTGAAAGGATAGACATCGCAAGAACTCGAAAGGAAGGATACCCAAAACCTGGTGAACTCCCGAAGGTCGAGCCTGCTTCGATCGAGGATGATCTTCACCGGCGGGACTTTACCGTGAACGCCATGGCCCAGTCGCTGCATCCTTCAGATTTCGGAAGGCTTATCGATCCATTGGGAGGTCAGGAAGACCTCAAGCGAAGTCTGATTAGGGTGATTCACGATAAGAGTTTTATTGACGATCCCACCCGCATCTTCCGTGCGGTGCGGTATGCGGCAAGGTTAGGTTTCAGTATCCAGCCGCACACGTCAAGGCTTCTCAACAAAGCTGTGGAGCGTATCCCTGACCTTTCAAGCGAGAGACTCCTCTACGAACTGCAGTGTATTTCTAAGGAACCGTCTGAAGTAAGGATAAAGGGCATCAAGAGATTGGAGTCATTGGGCGCGCTCGGCTTCCTTGGAAAACCCCTTGCTCCCTTCTCCCCTACGCGGCTGGGACGCATCAAGGAAAGCTGCGAGTTCCTGTGCCTTTTATTTTCCCACTTCGAGGAAAGCTACATCTCCAAGCTACCTATAGCCAAAGCGTGCGTGAAGACAATATCAACCCTTCGGCAGAGAAAGGGTATTATGCGAAGGCTTGCCGATCTGAACACGCCTTCGGGAATCTTTTTCTACCTGAAAGAGTTCGACGAAAGAGGGCTAAAGATAATTGCTGAAACCGAGCGATCAAAGAATCGTGCCAAGATCGCCGAGTATCTTGCCAACTACAGGAATGTGACGATAAGAACAACCGGTGATGATTTGAAACAACTAGGCCTAAAGCCTGGGCCAAGATACCAGGAATTGCTGGATAAGTTGCTCGCAGCCAAGTTGGACGGGAAGATTAGAACAAAACGCGATGAAAAAGCGCTTCTTAAGCGCTGGATCGAATAGTCATGGGACTTTTCTCTCGCTGGACCAATCCCGATTACTGGATAATGGTGATGCTTGCTTTACCAGGGATGCTTGCCGGACTTACCTTTCACGAGTTTGCTCACGCCTGGATGGCGAACAAGCTGGGCGATCCCACCGCCAAGATGATGGGCCGCCTGACCCTTAATCCCCTGCGTCACCTGAATTTGATAGGCACAATGGCCATCGTGCTCCTTGGGTTCGGCTGGGCAAAGCCTGTCCCAATAAATCCGGACAACTTCAGGGACCGCCGCAAGGGAACCCTTCTCGTATCAATAGCCGGACCGGGGGCGAATCTGGTTTTGGCCTTGCTCCTCGCCGCACTCTTCAGACTCGTTGGATTGATTTCCCTGCAAACGTCCTCGGTTATCGCTTATATCCAGGGGATCCTCGGTTTAGCCGTTTTCTACAACTTCATCCTGGCGTTTTTTAATATAATCCCTATCCCCCCACTTGACGGCTCGCAGATACTTTTTTCACTAATCCCCCTGCGTAACATCAAGGTTGTTTTCTGGCTTCAGCGTTACGGCTTCATTATACTTCTCGTTCTCATCTTCACACGAGTTCTCTGGTATATAATCGGCGTACCCAGCCTTTATCTTACCGCAATCCTTGCAGGACCAAGCGCCTTGAGTATAATATTTCACTAGGATGGGTAAGAAATCTTCTAACAAAACCCCTCGTTCGAAGGGAAATGCCAGACCACGCAAGCGGGACAACACCGACATCGTAATCGGGCTATTGCTCCTGCTTCTTGCCGGATTCGTAACCATCAGCCTTGCGAGCTTTAATCCTCAAGCGATACCCTCAAGACCTTCCAACTGGGGCGGCATGCTGGGTTTCCTTCTGGCGCGTGAACTCTACGCGTGGCTGGGGGTCATCGCGTATCTTCTTCCCTTACTTCTCTTATTATGGGGCATCAACCGTCTGCTACGCAGACCTTTGAAGAGACTGGTCCTAACCACACTGAGTTTACTGGGCTTTGCATTCTTCGTGGAAATCACCCTGGGTTACTTCCATAAGGTACCGCTCTTCCCTCTCCGAAACACCGCAGGCAAGACTCTTGAATCCATGAGTCTTGCCGGAAGGATTGGAACCCTGATATTCGAATATCTGACCGGCCTTGTGGGACGGCTGGGGCTGGGCTTTATCCTTGGCTTTCTTCTGTTGGCGTCCGTCGTTCTTATCTTCGACATCAATCTGCACAAGATTCTGGTAAAAGCCCTGGAGAGTGCCCGGGCCGCTCGAGAAGAACGCAGTGAGAGACGCGCGGCTCTCATGATGGAAAGGGCCAAGGCTGAGGAAGCAAGGCGAGAGCAGGAAGAGCTGCAAGCTGAGGTAGTAAAAGTTGAAAAAGAGGAGGTGACAAAGGGAACTGAATCGCCTAAGGGGGTGACCGAACGCATCGTTCGTACGTCCGCAAGGGAGGTCTCCCCTGAGGAGCTTGGGCTTGCGGAGCTTCTTGATCCTGTTCCCGAGGGCTGGGAGGCGTTGCCTGACCGCGAGGCACGCGAGGGTGCAAAGGTGTTGATTAAACGCCTTGAGGAGTTCGGGGTAACGGGCAAGGTGGGCGACATCATCCCAGGTCCGGTCATCACCAGGTATGAGTTCCATCCTGACCCTGGCATCAAGCTCTCCAAGATCACGAGCCTCGCAGACGATCTTTCATTGGCGCTTAAGGCCGAGCGCATCCGGATCCTGCCCATCCCGGGTAAATCGGCGGTAGGTATCGAGATACCCAACCGGACCCGCAAGACCGTTACCTTGAGACTGGTTGTTGGCTCAAAGGATTTCAAGGATTCGTCTGCCCCACTGACCATCGCCCTGGGCACCACAATCACCGGCACCCCCCTGGTGGCTAACCTGGCATCCATCCCCCACCTTTTGATCGCAGGAACCACCGGCTCGGGTAAATCGGTCTGCATCCACAGCATCCTTTCCAGCATGCTCATCAAGTCCGCTCCGCACCAGGTTAGGTTCATGGCGATAGACCCCAAGCGGCTTGAGCTACCCGTATACAACCCGATCCCTCATCTGATTCAGCCGACCATCGTTGATCCACGCAAGGCAGCGAGTAGCCTTGAGTTCATGGTGCGAATAATGGAGGGGCGCTACAAGGAGTTCTCCCGCGTAGGGGTTCGCGATATCACAGGTTACAACCGGTATGCTGAGAAGGAAAAAAAGAAGAAGAAGCCATATATCGTAGTGGTGGTGGACGAGCTGGCTGACCTCATGTTCACCGCACCATCTGAGATCGAGCAGCGCATCATTAGACTGACCCAGATGGCCAGAGCGGTGGGAATCCACCTGGTGCTCGCCACCCAACGTCCCTCGGTTGACGTAATCACCGGGCTTATCAAGGCCAACTTCCCAGGAAGGATAGCGTTTCAGGTGGCGTCAAAGACCGATTCAAGGACAATCCTGGATATGAACGGTGCAGAGGCCCTGCTTGGGCGCGGAGACATGCTGTTCTTGCCGCCCGGTAAAGGGGAGCCGGTCAGGCTTCACGGTTCGTTCGTATCCACAGGTGAGGTAAAGAGGATAGTAGAAAGGCTGGCGCAAGCAAGGCTGAGGGCGATGTTAACCCCATCGCTAGGCGAAGAAAAAGCAACGGAGCTTTCCGATGCCGTTATCTCCGCAGATCTTCTCGACCCTGTGCTCGATCCGGCAGAACCTCTCTATGAAACCAAACGAAAGCGTCTGGCAGAGATCATCTCCCCCCAGGTACTTGCAGAGCTCGAGGGCCACTACTATCCACCCATGGAGGAACTCGCCCCGATTCGCGAACAGATGGAACGCCAGGGCAGTCTGGAGGAAACAGACGAGTTCTTCGCAGAGGCGGCAAGGCTGGTGATGCGCCACAAGGAGGCCTCGGTATCCATGCTTCAGCGCCGGCTGAATGTGGGCTGGGCGCGGGCCGGACGAATTATAGATCAGCTGGAACAGGCAGGCATCGTGGGTCCTTACGAGGGAAGCAAATCAAGGAAGGTCCTGATCGGGGACGAAGCAGAACTGGAAGAGATCCTTAAGGGGTTGGAAGGAGTGTGAGGCAAACGGGATTTGACAGCCCATTTGTGATAGAGTAAAATCCACGCGGATTTCAAGAAGGTAAACCTCTTTAGGATTTGCAGGAGGACGCATGATCAGTTATCTCAAAGAGATTCTGGCGCATGTGCCAGCGGACTACGCCGAGCTGCGTTACCACGAGCGCAGGGTGAACGCGGTCTCGGTTCGCAAGGGAGAACCTGAAGCGGCGCAGACTAATCATCTTACGGGCGTGGGTGTGCGGCTGCTGGACTCTGGTCGGTGGGGATTCTCCTCTACCCCGGGCAGCAAGCGCGCGGATATCATGCGAGCGATAGGTGACGCCGCAACCGCAGCCAAGGCCATGAGCAAGCGAAAAAAAACACTGGCCAAAGCAAAACTGGCCAAGGGAGAGTTCAGACCGCCTGTTGAAGACCCGGTAGAGAATCACCCCCTGGAGGAAAAGCTGGGGCTGGTAAAGGAGGCCGAAGCCAAGGCGCGGCGGTCTAAAAAGGTGGTCTCGGCATCATCCGCTTACATCGAGTACCTGGACAAGAAAGCCATCGTTACCTCGGACGGCGCGGCAGCACTTATCACTGACGCGAAGCCGGAGTTCCGAATCACCGTGGTGGCTAAAGAAGAAACGAACATGGTAACCGCCTCTGAATCTGCAGGAGTCACCGGAGGCTGGAAGGACCTGTGGCGATACGGAGCGGCAGAAGAGATTGTGGAAAAGGCGGTCAAGCGTGCCCAAAGGCTTCTCTCTGCGGAGTTCCCAAAGGGTGAACGTATGAAGGTCATCCTCAGCCCAGAGATGGTGGGATTGATAGCCCACGAGGCCATAGGCCATACGGTCGAGGCCGATTTTGTGCTATCCGGAGCTATCACCAAAGGTAAGATAGGTAAGCGGGTTGCAAGCGAGCTTGTTACCCTTGCAGATTCCGGGCCTTCGGTTCACATACCGGGTGCCTCAGGGACTCTTCTGGTGGATGACGAGGGTGTCATGACCGAACGTACCGTGGTTATCGAGAACGGAATACTCAGGTCCTACCTTCACAACCGGGAGAGCGCGGCCTCATTCGGGGTCGCTCCTACGGGCAACTCCAGGGCGTTCGAGTACTCAGACGAACCCATCATCCGCATGCGCAACACGTACATCGAGCCTGGGGAAATGAGCCTTTCCGAGCTTTTGGCCTCCACCGACCGGGCATTTCTTCTTGAAGGCGCGGGCGGCGGTCAGGCCGACGCCAACGCCGAGTTCATGTTCGGGGTGCAGGAGGCGACCCTGATCGAGAAGGGCAAACGCAAGAAGACCTTCCGCGGCGTCACCATCTCGGGCAACGCGTTCGAAGTTCTGCAAAGTGTGGATGCAATTACAAAGGAGTTCCGCTGGGCGCTGGGCGCAGGATACTGCGGCAAGTTCCAGAGAGCAAAGGTAGATGCAGGAGGAGCCTACGTTCGCTGCGAGGCGATAATCGGAGGTCGTCATGGCTGAGTTGGTTGACAGGCTGGAAGAACTCGTCCGCTGCGCTCTTGCCAAGGGCGCAGACCAGGCCGAGGCGTTCGGTCAGGGGTTTGAAGACCGTGAGGTATGGCTTGAGAGCAACAGAATCAAAACCGCCAAATCACATCCAGGAGAAGGAATCGGTCTGCGGGTCATCAAGAATAAAAGACTCGGCTTTGCCTCGGACAACAATCTTGATGAGGCAAACTTTGATGAACTATGCACGAAGGCTCTTGCACTGGCCTCGGCAAATCTTACCGATAAGTTCCAGATTATCCCAGAGCCACGCAAGCTATCTGCCCTTAAAGGACTCTACGATCCAAAGCTGGCAGAGCTGCCACTCAAAGAGGTAATCGCCATGGCCAAGCGGCTGCTTAAAGCCGCCAAGGACTACGACAGAAGGGTAACCGTTGACTCAGGCGGCGTGTTTGTCAACACGGGCGAGAAGGCAATCTTCAATTCCAACGGCCTGGCGGCATCCGAGCAGGAAAGCTCAATCATCGCCATGATTATGGGAATGGCCAGGGATAAAAATGAGGTTTCATCGTTCGATTTCCAGTTTGACGGTTCACTGAGGCTTACAGGCATCGAGATAGAATCCCTGGCAAAGCGGTTCGCACAAAACGTGATCCGCTCCCTGGGCGCGAAACCCGTCCGTTCGTTCACCGGAACGGTGCTGTTCTCCCCACATGCAGTCGCAGAAACGCTTCTGGGTCCGATCTTATCCTCGATCAACGCCAACAATGTCCAGAAAGGCATGAGCAAACTTGCAGGCAAGACAGGCAAAAGGATTGCTTCTACAAAGCTGACCATACAGGACGACGGTCTTCTTGCAGGCGGCCTTTCATCCTCGGCCTTCGACCGGGAGGGACAGCCTCACCGAAAGTTGTCGATCATAAAGGATGGAAAGCTCGCAACCTATCTATACAACTCCTACACCGCGAACCGCGAGGGACGAACCTCAACAGGACATGCCGCGGGAAACTACAGCTCACTACCCGGCATCTCAACCACCAACCTGATCCTAAAGCCTGGTGATGCAACCAAGGCAGAACTTATCCGCGAGATCAAGGAAGGCATACTCGTTACGCGCTTTTCCGGAAACACCAACCCCGTCTCAGGCGACTTTTCAGGTACGGTCAAGGGCGGGTTCTACATAAAAAACGGAAAGCTGGCCAATCCGGTCACCAACACCATGATCGCAGGCAACGTGTTTGACGCCATCACCACGATCAGCGGCATCAGTAAGAAGCTTACCAAGGTCTACTCCTACCTGCTGCCCTACATTGCCATAGAGAGGGTTTCGGTCACCTCGGGTTAGACTGAAGAAGATAAAAACCAAGTCGTGAACTATCGCCAGGCAATAGGGTTCCTTTCATCCCTGATAGACTACGAACGCTGGGTTTACCGCAACTATGAGTTCAAACTGGACAACTTTCTTGAGTTCCTGAGAAAGATAGACGATCCACAGAGACGATTAAAGCGAGTGGTGCTGATCACCGGAACCAAGGGCAAGGGTTCTACCGCCATCATGCTCGCAAGGATTCTACAAGCACACGGCGAACAGGTTGGGCTTTACACCTCGCCTCATCTTCTGGATTATCGGGAGAGGATAAGAGTGAACGACCGGCAGATACCTGCTGCTCGTTTTGCTTCTATATTGGATGAGCTTAAGCCTGCGATACTTGAGCACGAGCCGCGCATAACCTTCTTTGAAGCCCTAACCACCGTGGCTTTTCTTCACTTTCTTGAGGAAGAGACCACCGTCAATGTAGTGGAGATAGGAGTGGGCGGCAGACTGGATGCAACCAACGTGACCGAGCCGGAGATTTCGGTAATCACACGCATCGGCCACGACCACACCAAGATGCTCGGCAAGAACTTAACCCAGATTGCGCGGGAGAAGTGCGGCGTGCTGAGAAAGGGCAGGCCAGCAATAATAGCCGCTCAACGACCTCTTGTAGGATCGCTAATAAAGAAGGCCGTTAAGGAAACCGCAGCACGAGGCTTATGGTGGGGTGAAGATTTCAGCGCCCGGCTGATCGAGGAAAAGATCCAAGGCATAAGGATGCACTACCGAGGAATCAAAATGGATGCCGAATTCAAGCTGCCTGTCCTCGGCGTCCACCAGATGGAGAACGCGGCAGCCGCGATCGCCGCCGCAGAAATCCTGATCAGTGAAATCAAAGAGGAGAAAATTCGCAAAAGCCTTGCTAAATTGAAGCTGCCTGCGCGTATCGAGATCATCAAAGAAAACCCCACCGTAATCCTCGACATGTCCCATAATCTCGAATCCGCAACCACCTTAAGGAAAACCCTGAACAAGCACTTCGCAAGCTATCCCCGCCGCATCCTGCTCATAGGCATCACCCGGCACAAACCCAAACGCAAAATCCTTGAGACCCTTGCTCCGTTCTTCAGTGAGATCTGGATAACCCAGGCTGATCTTCCCAGGGCGGAATCTAAAGACCGACTGCTGAATCTCTGTCGTAGGGTTCATCCCGATTGTCATCCTTCCGATTCGGTTAAGCAGGGTGTAAACCGGATACTCGATTCCCTTAACGAGGAAGACCTCCTTGTAATCTCCGGATCGGTCTACGTTGCGGGCGAGGCGCTAGAAGCCCTCAAGGCGAGAGAACGGGCCGAAGTCAGATGAAAGTGTGGGGCGTTTAAGAACAGCCCTCTCCCCTACTATAGTATCTTTGATAACCATCCCCTCAATCTGAGCACCTGCGTTGATGATGGACTCGGAGACGATCGAGTTGCAGATAACCGCACCCTGATCCACGGATACGTTGGGGCCGATGATGGAGTTCTCAATTACTGCATCGTCCGCGATCCAGCAGGGTGGCTTGATAAGCGAACCTTCAACCGGCACTACCCGGCTATTGTGCTTCAGAAGTTCCCGGTTTGCCTCAAGCAATGCGACAGGGGTCCCGCAGTCAAGCCAGGTGTCAACCTTGACTGCCTTCAGCTTCTCCCCATGATCGATCAGGATGGATAACGCGTCGGTAAGCTGGTACTCTCCCTGCGTGCGCCGATCCTGAGCAACCATCTCTTCAAGAGCCTCTCGAAGCCGCTTAGCCGACGGCAGATAGTAGATACCCGAGATAGCCAGATTGCTCTGCGGCTTCTCAGGCTTTTCTACGAGTTTCGAGATGTAGTCTCCGGCGAGCTCCATCACCCCGAACCGGCGCGGATCTTCCACCTCTTTGGCCACCAGAAAGCCTTCATCTTCTGCTACGCTTGAGAGCGCAGCCCGGATGTCAAAGGGGATGATGGTGTCAGAAAGGAGAATAAGAATAGGCTCGTCGCCGAGTTCCGGAAGCCCTTGAAGAACCGCATGACCAAGCCCCAAAGGCTCGGCCTGCTTCCAGAAGGAAAAGCTGCGCTCAGGGTATGCTTTCCGAAGCAAACGGGGCAGGGAGGTTTCCGGCGAGTAAACGATGCGGTATTCTTCGATCTCAAGGCCGTCGAGCAACAAGAATATGTGCCCGATTATGGTGTCGCCTGCCACGAACAAAAGCGGTTTTGGTGTGTAAAGGGTGTGGGGTCTCAATCTCGTACCCATTCCACCGGCTGGGATAAGAACCTTCACGAGAGCTCACTTTTCAGGCGCTCAATGGAGGCCACAGGCACAGGGTCAACTCCACCCAGTTCGGCCAGGAACACGCTCAAGAGATCGCCTTTAACTAAAAGGGAGAAGATGCGCTCAAGCAGGCTCTCACCCTCGGCATGAATCACCAAGCGTGGGATTGAGGAGGGAAGAATCCGATCCACTATCTCGGCCCGCTTTCGGTTGCGGGGGTGGATAAACTCGTCTCCTGGATCGAGAACGATCAATGCGATGCCCTCATCTGCTCCACCTTCGAAGCCCATGATCTCGTTGTGGTTCATCTCCGAGTATACGTTGGCGTGCGCAAGTATCTTGGCATTCTCGTTGAACTGGCAGACCAGACGGTAACCAAGCGCGGCAAAGCGCCGATCCAACGAGTGGATTACAGGAAAACTATCCTTTAAGGGTTCGGCGAATCTTGCGGCCTCATCCTCCCATTCCGACATACGAGAGCGTATAAGCTCGAGGGTCGCATCCAGATCGTGCTTTGCATCAGGATAGAGATTCCAGTGATCGACCAGGCGCAAAAGCGGTGCAAAAAGGTACCCGATTGACGCGCGCGGCGGGTAGCCGGAAGGTGCTGCAACTAAAGGGATCGATGCTTCCTCTGTCAGTTTCTTAAGCTTCCCGCCTGACGTTACAGCCAGGCGAGGAACCTTCCGATTCTCAAGCCCCTTCCAGAGTGATAGAATCTCCTCTGTATTCCCGGAGTAGCTTATGATTACTGCGAAGTCCTTGTTATCGATCCAGCCCGGCAAGGCATAGTCTTTTACTACCTCAACAGGGATAGAGGAACTGTTAAGCAGCAAACCCCGCAGCAGATCGCCTGAGACCCCGGAACCGCCCATACCTCCCACCATGAGAATCGAAGGAAGCTCACACGGAATATCTTTCACCGCCGGGCCGGCTTTCTTCCAGCCGTACTCAAGCTGATCCGGGATCGAGCGTACTAAGGATAGCATATGTCCTTGCTCCCGAGGAACAGAACCGCAAGGTCGTGGTATTTGCGGCTCAGCTCACGACGCAGGTAGCGGATGACCTCCACCGGTGTAGAGTACTCCACCGCGCGATTAGCAATTCGGCGCAGTTCCTCTACCTTAACGTTGCGTATGATCTTACGGGCAACAGGTATCGCGCAAGGCGTCATTGAGAGCTCGTCCACCCCCAACCCTATGAGCAGAGCAACTCCGAGTGATTCTGCAGCCATCTCCCCGCATACCCCGACCCAGATGTGAGCCTTGTGTCCTGCGCCTATAACCCGTCTGATAAGCTGGAGAACTGCGGGATGATAGTGATTAAACAGACGCGATATCCTTTCGTTTCCTCGATCCGCCGCCAGGGTATACTGGGTAAGGTCGTTCGTACCGATGCTGAAGAAATCCACGTACTTTGCCATGCGGTCAGCCATAAGGGCTGCGGAGGGTACTTCAACCATGATCCCCATCTCCATCTCGGAATCGAACTTCTGGCTCTTATGTGTAAGTTGTTCCCGTGCCCTCTTAAGCAAGAGCTTGACTCGTTTGATCTCGGAGAGATCGGAGATCATGGGAAACATTATCTTCACGTTGCCGTGTGCCGAAGCTCTAAGAATCGCACGCAGCTGATCGAGGAAGATATCCTCGTGGTCAAAGAGGAATCGCACGGCACGCCAGCCAAGGAAAGGATTGGCCTCTTCGTAACCGGGCAATATCTTGTCGCCGCCCAGATCAAGGGTGCGAATGATAATGGGGTGCGGTTTGAGTTTTTTAGCCGCCTCGCTGTAGATTGCGTACTGTTCCTCCTCGGTGGGGAAACGCCTCTTGGTAAGGAAAAGGTACTCGGTGCGGAAAAGCCCTACTCCTTGCGCGCCATAGCGCTGCACAGCGTCTATCTCGCTTGTAAACTCAATGTTGGCCGATATGTCGATCTTACGTTCGTCAAGCGTTATCGCGGCCTGTTTGGCTGAGTCTACGAAGCTTTTGCGCCGGGCAGCGTAGTCACGTATCTCCTGCCTGTAGGTAGAAATGCGGCGCTCGGTAGGGGCTAATATCACCTGGCCCCGCTGAGCATCAACCACCACCTGCTCTTCACCATTAATTTTCTCCAAAAGATGCTCTACGCCGAGGACGGCCGGTATCTCCAACGCCTTGGCGATGATGGCAACATGAGAGGTTCGCCCCCCTATCTCGGTCGCCAGCCCCCTGACCCTTCTGGAATCCAGAAGAACTACCTCTGAAGGCGGAATGTTATGCGCCAGCACCACCGAATCAGACGGGGCATCTATTATAGAAACCGATGGCAGGGAAAGAAGATTACGCAATACACGATTGGTAACATCTTCGATATCGGCCAGACGTTCCTTAAACAACCCATCTTTTGCATCAAGAAGCGGTTTGGCAATCTCTGCTACCGCTTTGCTGAACGCATACTCCGCACTGTAGGCCTCACTGATATTGCGCTTGCAGGTCTCAAGCAAAGCTGGATCGGAAAGGGTCTGGATCTGCATCTCAAGAAAGTCGGCAAACTCCGGACCGAGCGATTTGTAAATACCAGCCTGGAGTTCCGCTAGTTCTTTACCGGTTGAGGTAAGTATAGCCTCAAGGCGTTCCTGCTCCGTCTGGATGTTCTTCTCCGGGATGCGTACGCGTCTAAGTTCAGGCGGCTTGGAGGAAAAAAGGAACGCCTTACCCATCCCTATGCTGTCTGAAACCGCAATCCCACGAAGGATGATCATTCACCCTCCTCCTGGAGTATATTCCTTAACGCCTCAAGTGCTTCTGCTTCATCCGACCCGTCGGCCTCAAGCAAAACCACACTCCCCTCCTCGGCGGCCAGGGTAAGAAGCGAGAGGATGCTTTTGCCGTTAACCCGGACCCCGTCCTTGCTGACCCATATATCACACTTAAAACCCTCAGCCAGCTTGACGAACTGGGCCGCCGGACGAGCATGAAGACCGATCTTGTTGCGTATAACTATTTCAAGCGCCGTCATAACACTACCCCAAGTATAATCAAAATAGCCAGATTGAAAAGCATGACTGCGCAGAGCAAACCAACTAAACCACCTGCTAAGGGCAAAAGGATCCTCTTCACGCGACCAAGGGATGCAAGAACATCGCTAAGCGCTTTCCTGCCCCTCTTAAGTCCCCGTGCGTAACCAACCAGCCGCTCACCTTGAGCAAAAAGGTTGAAGCCCAACATGAAGATTAGAATTCCGATCAACGGCTGGCCGATAACAACAAAGAACATACCCGCAAGAAGTGCGGTGGGCCTGAGCACTCGCCAGTAAAGATCGTCGCCCGCAGCGGCAAGGCTCGTCTCAAGGACAGAGGAAACTCGCTCAATACCGGCCCGGTGGCCCTCACGGACAAGAACCCCGGTAAGGAAGGAGACGAGATAGGGATTGGTGTTGAACGTTAGACGTGGAGGCTCCACAATCTTCCCGTTCTTCGATCGTGAAGAAAGCACAAGAGTCATCCCCGGCCTCTGCTCAGTTCTAAAGTTCCAGAGGTTCTGGACGAAAAGCTGCGCGAGGTAGTTCTTTAGAACCTTACCAGCGCCCATACAACCACCCAGGTTGTAAATCCCACAAAAAAGGGTGCAAGACGTTTCTTTATCCCGAAAAGGACGCATAAAACCGCTATGATAAGTTGCGGGCTCACTATCTCCTCTTGCGTTTAATCAATTTCACCACGTCAACGGCCTTTGAGCCTGGAAGATCCCGGGCGATTACCTTAACGCCCTTACGGCTCAACCCCAGTATAGCCTCGATCTCGCTTGAGTCAAGATAGGGAAACGAAAGGAACTTCTTTCGCCCTCAGAAAAGGAAGTCACTACAGTCCTTAAAGTGTCTCGACGCCAGGCATCGGTTGCAATTCGATCGTTAGCCAGGATTATCCCGGGGATGTCCAACGCAAGAACCCACCCCACCATCACCTGGCCGTGGATCAAGCGGTCGTCGACCAGAAACCACCCTACGGCACTCACGAGTCCATGGTGGGGATCTCTATGTTGGCCGGGGATACCATATTACCCTGTGAATCTTTGCCCCACACGCGCAGCCGCAAAGGAAGGGCAGGCAAACGATCCCCGGCAACGACAGGTAAGGACGCCTCAATCGAGCGGTTGGCCTCCAGAGGGGGGATTGTGATATCCAAGATAGTAAGATATTCCGACAGTTGAGGGTCCCGGACAACGGCTTTCAGGAAGATTGTATCCGAGTCCTTCAAGCCCCGGTTAACCAGGGAAACCAGAAGGCGGCCCTCCTCGCCTGGTTCAAGGATGCCGTTGCTGTTTCCACCGATGGCATCATCGAACACAACCCCGGCTATCTCAAGACGAGGTCCGATCTTATACTTCGATGCAGGACCAGCAGTGCCTACGCAGACCCCAAGGGTGAGATAGATTCGGTCAGGTGCATCCTTTACAATCAACGTCCCCAGGGTAGCCTGCAGACCAACCATCCTCACCGGAGACCAGCGTCCCATAACTTCAAAAGCAAGATAAGGGGCTTTGGCCCGCCAGCGACGCTCAAGGATGAAGGACAGCGGGCCGAGCACATCGTAGCGTTGTCCCCAACCAGAACCTCTGAGATTGAATGCGACGAAGTGTTTAAAAAACGCATCGTCTCTCCAGAAGGCTATCTTCTGATACAGCGGAACACTCACATGCAAAGGCAGGAGTGAACCTATGAACTGACCGCTGTCGCCAGAGCCAAAGCCGTAGGATTCGACAATTGAAGATCCAATCCCTATATAAGATAACCCCAGGGTAAACTCAACAACGTTAAGCCGATTACATAAAGGCAACCCTACTCCGTAGTGAGCATCAACCGCTGCCCACTCCCGCACCTGGGTATCTCCCCAAAACGCTGCTGAAAACAGCAGGATTAGCTTAAGCAAATCTTGCTACTCGAACTCTGGCGCCCACCTGTAGAAACCATCCAGGGCTTCGGGTTGATAGAAGAAAATAGAATAACTCTTCTCACCCAGCATGAGAGTGCCCTTTCCCCCGGGAAGCCCTGTGAAGATTGCGAACGACACCTGAAGCTTACCTATACGTTCTTCCGCGATCAACTCGCCAAGTTCGGTAACCTTGCCGGAGTATACGTTCGCCTCAATATAGGTAGAGCTGAGTTCAACCACCTCAAGAGGGTAGGTTGTGTATCCCACTCGAATAGAGGAAGGCTTAACCAGAACCTTCTGACGAACAGGCACGCCGCCTTCGGGTGTCGTCATAGACTCAAGTTCCTGAACGCGTGATATCACCTTAATCATAAAGGTCTCAGGTTGCATGAGGGTATCCTGATCTGAGAAAGCGAACCCGATACCTGCCAGTTCCAGAAGATAAACGCCTTCCTCCTTGGTAACGGTCTCATACGGCACCTGTGTCGCAATCGAGGCACCTACCCCAAACAGCACGGCAAGCGTGACGATCCTTTTCATCTTAGGCCTCCTAGAGATAACGCTCGGCTCTTTACATAACCACGATATCTACGCGCCGATTGAGATCACGTCCTGTGTGTGTACGGTTGTCGCCGCGCGGATTGGACTCACCATAACCAACAACCTTGATACGATCGTGCGAGATGTCGTGAGAGATCAGGAAATCACGCACCGACTGGGCTCTGCGAAGAGAGAGCTTTTGGTTGGATGCGGCATCTCCGACACTGTCCGCGTAACCGTTAAGCTGAATTTTGACCTCAGGATGCGCCTTAAGGACACTAACAGCCTCCTTGAGCGGGGCATAGTCTTGTGGTAAAAGACCGGCCTCACCGCGTCCGAAGTAGATCGAACGGAAGGCTATTGGGGGTGGAGGGACCTGGGCCTGGGGGGCCATACGCTCCAGCTTGAAGTCAACCACCACCTCATCGGTATCCTCAAGTATCATGCTCTTGTGGGTCTTCTTGTAACCCGCGGCCTGTACGTCAACACGGTAGATCCCCGCAGGCACAACGGCCCGGTAGTAGCCGGACACAGCATCGCTCTTAAAGGAAGAAAAAACCGTATCCCCGGTTATGCTGACGAAACGAATCACCGCTTGGATGGGAGCGTTGTTAACGGCATCTGCTACGGTTCCAACAACCGTAGCTCCTCCAGTAACGGGGGCGAGCTCCAGCATCACCGTACCGCCCTCAAGCTCAATCAGCTCCGAGCCGGTGCGAGTGGGTACGTAATCAGGATGCTCGGCCACAAGGAAGAAGGTTCCTTCCGGGTACTCCACCGAGAAACGCCCGTCCGTACCGGTAACGTAGGTATCGATCCCAGGATGCCCCTCTATGCAGATCTTGGCCTCAGCAACAGGCTTCTGGGTAACCTTATCAACGACGATACCGTTTATGTATCCCTCAGCTGTTGGCATGAGATCGAAGCCGATACCGACTCCAGCCAAGGCGTGCCAGCGGAAAGGCGTCTGCATAGGCTCGATCTCGCAACCCAGATTGACGTTAAACTTTACAACCCTGCCTCCGAAACCGAGGCGCAAACCAGGGGTTACACGAAGGTAGTTGGTAAAGTTTCCAAGATCATCCTGAGGTATATCGGCTGTTCCATCTACCAGGATACCACCCCACTCAAAGGGCCATACCTCTAAGCCAACACCGGTAAGAACGTTGCCGGTTCCCCCGCTAGGTAGAGTAAGATACTCATACCCGCCGTTTAGATGAATCCCAAGCCAGTCGAATCTGAAGGTCATAAGCCCTCGACCGCCGAAGCCAAAAACGCTCGTACCCAGACCCTGCATGTAAGCGAACCCGTCGATACCAGGTGCAAGGTAGACATTCTTTACCTTGTTGAAGTATATGGGCACTCCCCCCTTCACGGAAAGGCCAAGATCGTTGTAGAGCTCTGCCATACTGGAGCTGTAGTTCCCGAAGGTCGCGTAACGCCCGTGTCCCCAGAGCGAAAACTCAAGGTAGTGCCAGGGAGTAAAGGATAGGGCCACATAGGGCAGAATCTCCGTAAGCTGAGCGCTGGTAAGAGAGGTAGCGGGAGCAACCACCGAGTCGATGTTCATCATCGTCCCGAAGGCGTTCAGGTCAATGGTAAGCATACCCATATCCTCGCAGACACCGGAGTAAACCCTGAAGGTACCGCGATTTCCTAAAACAGTATTGTAGGGAAAGGCCACACTTGCAAGAATCAGAGCCACAAGCACGACTTTTCTCATAGCAAACCTCCTTGAATGGATTTCCACATTCGTCAGGGCAAGTTCGCCCTCTATTATAAAATTATACAACAAAACTAAGGATCTGTCAAGTCCCTTGGGAACTGAACTTAACAAGGCAAGGCGCACTACATCATGCCTAATCCATATCTGCGAGCGCCGTTCTTGTTGACCCTTACAAGACACGGGCTACTCGATCCTACTCTCTTGGACCTCCGTAGGTTCACCAACAGGTTTTCCACTTATCCCCATGGAGATACCCACAACTCGTCAGGTTTGAGTGCTGCTCGTCACAAAAAAGCTGGTCAAAAGCTGGTC
>JAGMDF010000028.1 GCA_023128825.1 Caldifarciminota bacterium
GCGTCAACTCCCTGCCGGTGAAACGACTCGGTATGAAGCACGTAGACATTATCACCCGACAATCCGAGAACCACCACCGCGGTCATGCCTGCAAACCCCCAGTCAATCCCGTAACACCCGTAACACCCCCCGTACCCCTGCGGGGCATTTTCATTATTATTAGGAGCTAACGCTCCTGTTTTAAGGACATAACACCCCCTGTAACACGCCTCCCACCCTTCGCTCACCACCTGATCTTTAACGATAGCTCTGTCAATTGCCTGGGGATCGATAACACATCCGGCGGACGCTGGCCGCAGGCCCATCACCTCAACCTCGAACGTCTCCCGGTTCGTATCCTGCCACTCGCCTGCGATCTCGTCTATATCAATCCATCCTTGTGACTGTTTTGCCTTGCCCTTGCAGTACTTCTCGCGGAACTCATTGACAGGACAGCACTTGCACTCATACGGGCACGGTCTGGCGATGTCGAAGCTCGACCAGCGGTAAAGTTCGTAGCCCTGGGAGGAGCAATCCTCGACCAGCCGGGCAAAGCTTCCGGTAAGCTTGTGAAAGGTGGACGCTCGCAGGATCAGGGCGGGTTCTGCGGTGCGCACCGTATATCGGGCGGCCCGGACAACGTCCTCCTCGGCTTCAGCCTCCTCGTCTATGATGAGCAAGGCCCCGCGCTTGCCCCGGCCAAGGTGCATACCCCGGATCGAGCGCGCCGACGCGGTCTTGGCCACTATACGATTCCCATGTATACCTGCAAGATCGCTGCGTCTCAATCGGTCCACCGATTCCTCGGTTTCAGGCAGTTCCAGCCACTCCAGGATGTATGAGTAGAGTGTAAGCGCCTGGGTTTCCGAGCCTGCCACGATGCCTGCGTCGAAGTC
Organism: Caldifarciminota bacterium; assembly: GCA_023128825.1. Lineage (GTDB taxonomy): Bacteria > Hydrothermota > Tepidihabitantia > B3-TA06 > B3-TA06 > B3-TA06. The sequence continues at coordinate 876 of JAGMDF010000028.1, forward strand.
CTTAAACAGGAAAAAGGCGGTGGCCAGGATCGCGGCCCCGAAGGTCTTGCCTCCGCCGCGCGGCGCTAAGACCACGGCTTTGCGCGTCTTAAGGGAATAGAGATCGTCAAAGAGCCGCTTGAACTCCGCGAAGAACCGGACCCCGCGCTCCGCAAAAAAGAGCGCAGGGTCCGTGCGGTAACGCGCAAGGAGGGGTGCTCGTGCACGCAGGCGCTCGAGGAAGTTCCCGAGCAGGGTCCTTTTTTCAGGCACCATTTCGCTTCAGCTCGTCCTCGAGCGCCTTAATAATATCTTCCCTTTTGCGATCAAACTCCGCTCCCAGTACCTTCCGCAGAACCGCAAAGAGAGGTTCCAGAGAATCCTCAAGACGCTTGCGCCTCTCGTCTTGCTCAACCGATGTCAAGAGATTCTCCTCGGTCTTTAAAAGCCCGGGAAGAAGCCGAACCGCGCGCTCAAGATTCTGGATATCCTCTTCCGATTTAACCATTTTCAGGTAGCTTTTTTTTAGAGCATCAAGATCTTCGATAGCTTCTTTACGGAACTCTTTCAGATCCTTAACCGCTGTCTGGTTCATCTCGGACGTCCTTTAAGAAATCCTGACGATCGTCGATCAGGCCGGAGAGCTCGCGCAGGGCAAGCTCCCGGTAGAGCGCATAAAGTTCGTCCTCACGAACTATGAGTTTCTGGCATCGTTCGGCTAAATCTCGTTCTCTCATACGTCGCTCCAGCAACCAGGCGCGCCACAGGGCAACCACCGCCGCAATCAATAACGCCAGCGGGATGCCGAAGTCGCGCACCAGGCCCAGGACGTTCATCTCATTTCGCCTGCCCCAAAAAACGCAGGATGTCTGAAATGTTGTCGCCCAGCTCGGCCTTCTTTGAAAGCGAATACTTAAGGATCGCGTCGTAGAACTTCCGGTCGTCAGACTGCGTGCTTTTGAGTTCCTCCAGAGCCCTTCTGAGATTCTCGCGCGCCTCTTCCAACGCGTCGCGCAGATCGCTGTTGATGCTGTCGCGGCTGCAGCGCTTGAGCGCCAGGCAGATGGCCTCGTAAGCCTTGGCCACGTCTTCAAGTATCATTTATGTACCTCCGATTCATTGCTTTCCAATTCTCTCCATGATAGGGAACCGCATACCCCGTCAACCACCAGACCCGTTTTGCCCTGAAACTCCAGGAACACCTCTTGCGTTCTCGGTCCCCAGTCGCCATCTGCGACCAACCGGGCGTCCACGTGATGGTTAAGGAACTTCTGAACTCTGGCCACCCAGGGGTTCTTTATGCCATATCTGAGGGTCGGCCTCCAACCCGTAACACCCGTAACACCCGTAACGCACCTGCCTGAGGTATAAGGCTCCTCAGGCTGTCCGCGTGCCTTCATCCAATTACCCAGATCGCGCGCACCCCACAAGGTGAGACCTATGAGCCTGCCCGGATGACGCTCGATCCTTTCAAGAAAGAATCGGTAAGCTTCGCCCTCGTAACCGCCATGAATTGCGATACATCCGGCTGACCACCGGCCGATACTCTCATCCCTTCCTCCGGCGTGAACGTGGATCCCGAACCGGCCTGTCTTCACCTTTTCCGTGATATCCTGGACAAAGTCAGCGTCCCGGTCCCGCCACACCCTGTCAATGCCCGATGCCGAGACCAGCGCCGGGTGCCCGCGGTGCCTGCCGCGTTTGTATAAGTGATGTCCCCACACAAGGTTGGCCGCACCCGCAGGATTGGGATGCAGTTGAGTCCAGTACCGCCCCGGTTCGGTGGTCGCCCGCAACACCCGTAACGCCCGTAACACCCGCACCCGTAACACACCTTCACGTAACACACCTTTATTTTTATCCGAGGATTCAGCATTCCGCCAAAATAATACCGTACAGTCGTTATAGAAATCAGGGGTGTTACGGTTTAGTTCGATCAAGCCCTCCAGTTCTCCCAACGGCTCTGCACCCTCAAGGCAGAGGACGTTTACCGCATCCTGCCCGGTCTCCACCGGATAGCCCAGGGTCGAGCAGAACTCCGAGGCGAGTTCGTAGGTTAATTGCAGCTTAGTAATACTGACCTCCTTTCCCACCCACTCTCCCTCTGGGAGAGGGCCGGGGTGAGGGAAGCTTTCCTTTTTTACGGCTTAATTATGACACGGTCGGTGAAGAACACAATAGAAACCTGAAGACTTTAAGCCCCAAGCAGATACTTCGTCTCTGCTTGGGGACCCCCCAGATCAGCACCCCCTCCCTTGACGGCATGCCGTGCCCCTACAAACTTTTGTGCAAAGCACAAAAGGGGCATTCAACCCGCTTGACAAAAAGCTGAGAGCGATTAGAGTTTATTATGGTAAAAGTAGTCTTTCATCCGAGGCTAAGTGGTGTATTTTTCATGCTCGCGTTCTCCGCCGGCACAGTACACGGCTTCTGTAACGCAAGCCTGATGCGCCCGCCTGTTGAGCCGCCAAGGATCGAAGCTTTGCTTGATTCCATGCTTGTCTTAGGCGATCCAGGCCGAGGTCTTACGAGATTCGTGGAGGATTCGACAAACACCTCCGAGGAACGCCTTCACGCCGCCACATTGCTTGCCTCCTATCACAACCGGAAAGAAGAACCGGCAAGAGCGCTCCTGGCGATCTTCTACATATCGCGTGCGCTGGAGACCTCATGGACGCCCGAACAGTCGCTTATCGCCGCCGAGGCTTATGCAAGATTAGGCCATCAGGATTGGAGTGAGACTTCACTTGACCGAATCCCCTACGCCCATTCCTTGACCGAGGTGGCTCAGGTGTTACGGGTCTACGGGGCTTTTGAGAAGATGAAGGACCCGGATTCTCTTGTTGAGATCCGCTCCCGCTTCGAGCGTCAGCTTGAGCGATGCTCGGATCCCATGGCTTTAATGCTCTCCCTGCACGGCCTCGGACTTTGTTATATAGCCAAGGGCACGGCAGCAGCTTACGATACCGCAGCCGCCCTCTTGAGCCTCGCAATGGACGATACCGCCGCGGCATACCTGAGCTTCGCAACCAAAGGGTACCGCAAGTACTCGCAGGAAATTCCGCTTGTCAAACGCCTCTTACCATACAGTCTGTACTGGTCGGGCAGGGCCGCCACCAGAAGCGGCAACGGGTGGATTGCACTACAGGCGTATGAGGAGATCCTTCATAAGTATCCGGAGGCTATCTTCTGGGAGGAGGCCGTGGTGCAGTACGGGGCGCTTCAGCTCAAAAGACACAAGACGGACTCGGTGAGGTTTGCGGCGAATCTATTGCTTAAGCGTGGCAGGGAACCGTATAAGCTCCTGCAGGCGCGGCTTCTTCTGGCATCTGCGATGGCGTACGAGGCCAAATACGACTCCGCAGCGGCGGCGTTTGCCTCGCTTGCAAGATCGATAGAGATAGGTGATACCCTGCGCGTGCTCTCCCGTGCGGGCATGACCGCCTCTCTCCTGCGCTATTCGAAATCCATCGAAGATCCCGATAGCATCGCCGTTCTTCTTGCCGAGCTCGATCTCTCAGGCTACAACCCCCTGGCCATCCCCCAGATCAACTCGGAGATTGCGGAGCGTTTCCTGATTCAGCGCCGGATAGATGAAGCGGAGAGCTTCTTTGCGCGCACCCTGCGGTACTACCCTAATCCGGCGACCGAGACGCGCGCCAGGCTTGCTCTTGCATACATATCCCTTGCCAAAGGAGAATATACGAGCTCTATAGCCAACTACGAGAAGGTGCTTGAGTTTGTTGAACGCTACGGGTTCTCCTTCGACGGCTTGGCTGACGTTCAGCTGAGTCTGGGACTGGCGTATCTGCAGCGCTCGCGATCTGAGGATGGGAATGGGCTTGCCGATCTGCGTCGGGCGCGCTCAAGCTTCCGCGAGGCGCTTGCGCTCGATCCCGAAGGCGAGACCGGCGACGCGGCCCGCAGACAGTTGAAAAATATAGATTAATACACCCCACGCGTCTGCTGCGCAGCCGCGCGGGGACCCCGAGATTAAATGCTCCTTTTGCCGAAGGGCAAAAGATCGCAACCAGAAAATGAAAAGCCAGCCCAAAGGCTGGCTTACCTGTTTCTTTCTCCGATCCTTTCTCGTAAGAGAAAAGGAGCATATTGTTCGGGGTCCCCGCAAAGAGGCGAAGCCACTTTGTGGGGTAAAAAAAAGGAACGGGCCGCGGATGCGGCCCGCTATGTTAAAAGCGTCTTTGGTCAAACATCCCAAAACCAAAGGAGGTTTGGTGGCTTTAGCGTGTCGAACTATTACCAGCATCTACCGTGCCAGGTGTATCTTTCAAAATCATCCCGCGTATTATCGAGACTTGTTCTAAGTAACCGGCGAGGGGAATTGACGCTTTGTGCAACCCGCTTGCACGAAAGGGAAACCCTGCCCTGTGTGAAGCGTTATGCTCGGAGTATCAGGGAATCCGCCGTGGGGTCAAAAAAGGTATTGACACATCACGTTTGGCGACTAAGCTTGGCCTATGACTCGGCTTAAGGTTCTTGTCGTGAGCGTCATGTCGGCTGCAGTCGCCTTTGCATATCCTGCAGGCGGTTGGGGCGGCTTAGGTGTGGCCGGAATGATGGTTGACGTAGAAGGCCTGAACGACAGCCTGACCACAATCAACCGGGAGATACTGGGCGGCTCTCAAACTGTTGAGTTGGAGAGCCCTTTCTATTTTATAGGCGGTCAGGGCGGTGGTGAGATCGGTCTTTTCTCGCTTGGTGCCTGGGGCGGCGGGCTTTTTAAGACAGCAAAGGCGGACGTGCTGGAGGCATCGCTCGGTTACGCCGCGGGATCGGTTGAGCTGGGTATACACCTCAAGCCAATAAAATGGTTTTGGATCAGACCGTGTATTGATGCGGGGGGTGCTTTATTTGCGCTGGAACTTGCGGAGATCGGAGGCGGCAAGGCCGGGGATACCCTCGAAGAGCCCTACCTGTCCTCTTTAAGAGGCTGGCAAGTAAATGCAGGTGCGGGACTTGCACTTCAGTTTAACCTTCCCTTATGCAAAAGGAGTTTTGTTGGTTTGATGATCCAGACAGGCTACCTGTACCCTTTGTACATGTCTTGGCGCGATCAGGACGGTCTGAACATAAATCCAATCGAAGGGTTCGGTATGCACGGTCCATATCTGAGAGCAGGGATAAACTTCGCCGCCCGGGGCGAGTGATGCCGAACCATAGGGTCTGCGAGAAAATCCTTACCTGCAACGCCAGCAAAACCTTACGGTCAGGCCTGAAAATCAGGTGATACAAAAACCATAAACGACAAATTACCGCTCTTTCAAAAAGCCAGATTACCTCTTGACAAACTTTTCACCATCAGTATCATGTTTATCTAAAACAAAGGAGAAGTCATGAGAAGAAAAATGACAAAGGACTTTAGCGGACGTTTTCTCGTTCGTATCCCTGTGTCTCTACACCGCACCCTGGCGGAACAGGCGATTGCGGATCGCATCAGCCTGAATCAGTACGTTCTCTTTCAGCTCGCTCGTGGGGCGAGTCTGCGCGAGTTTGAGCGTTTCCTGAAGAGCATGAAGGATACCACCATTGAGGAGTTGGATGATCTTATCGAGTCGGATCGTTTGGCTGACACCCCTCGTGCCAAGCTGCGTCTCATGGACCTGGTTATGAAGGACGCCAGGATGGAGAAGCCTGCTGGCAAGCTGCACCTTGACGGTGAGCTGTCCGTTGACGTTGATGAGCAGCAGGAGCTGCTGGAGGTTGACGGGAAGCAGGTAAGGATGAAGACCGACTATGTTGCCGTTATCAAGAGCAAGGAAACTGACGAGCAAATCCGATTCAGCGCGACATTTCACTCAATGTACCAGTCCATGCGTCCGCTTTCCAAGGAACTCGCTAAGACACTCGAGAAGCTTCGCCTTTCCATCTACCCCAGCCGGGTATTCCGCGAGCTTCTGGACAGGTTTATCACCAACCTTGATCTTAATGTCAGGATTGGTTAATAGATCGGAAACTCTAAAAGCCGGGTGCCGCCCGGCTTTTTTTTATTCCCCTCCAAGGAGCACCGATTGGAACTTAACGCCCTCTAAATCAACGTTAGAACAAAGGGGTGCCGGGGTGTTGAGTTAACCCTTCGGCTCCTGTCCGAGCTTTTCCGCCACCGAGCGTATCTTTCCCTCAATTCGATTCACGGCACCGGCCCGGTCGTCTACCCCGATCACGATATACACGCGGTTCGAGTACCTGCGCATAGCGTCTCTGCATTCCTTGATAACCGAAAACACCTCGTCCCATTCACCCTCGATCGAGGTGGACATAGGCCCAAGCTTGTAGGACAATCCTGAAGCGTCTACTATCCTTATCGCCTCGGCAACGTAGCCGGAGAGACCCTCGCCCTTATCGGTCGGGAAGATGGTAAACTGTACAAGCATGGCTCTCCTTTCGGCTTAAGGATAGACCCGTAACTAAGGATGTCAAGCCAGTCGAATTCTTTATCCACGGATTTCGCAGATGAACTCAGATTATTTAAGCGGCTTATATGGAGTGCAACGACCGCCGTCAGTCGTAAAAAGGAGCGCTAATTATAATGCCAAGGACGAAACATGCGGAGTGCAAATAAGCCGGCAGGTCTCCGGTCTATGGAGCACGTCTCGCTTTAAGGAACGAACCTCTTCCGACCGCATTATCTCGACATAACTTTTCTCTAAAAGATTGCCCACCGGTTTGCGCGAAGGACAGATCTTCATCATCCCCCTTGAATCTATGTATCGGTAGTACCATGGGTAAACACAATTAGCAATCATTGAACCCTTGTCTCGCAACCCCTTACCGGTAAATTCCCCATGCCCCAGGAACTTTATTCCGTAGGTCTCACTTCTCCTCCTCGCCTCCTCAAGCAACCCGACAACCTGCCTTTCCTCTTCAGGATCGAGCTGATTCTTAAGAGACCACCTTGTATTATCAAAAGGGGTAAGCGGTCTGAACTGCACCGACCCCGCACCATACTCATGTGCCAGATCTACGAAATCCAGCACTTCGCGCCAGTTAGGTTTAGTGATGGTGTAGTTCAGACGCACCTCAGGCAGTTTGCTTTCCACGGCCTTTTTGCTATTCCGTATCAGAGTCAGGTTCTCAAGCAACCGGGCGAAACTTGCGCCGGTACTGATAGCTTCAAACGTCTCTGTACGGGCACCGTTGGCGGAGACAGCCACCTGTGATATCCGATGTTCGATACAGGTCGCTACGGTCTCCTCGTCTATAAGCATACCGTTGGTGGCAAAAGAGATGAAAGGCACCTTGTAGGAGGCCGCCACCTTGACGTATCTTGCGAATCCTGGGGTCATAAAGGCCTCGCTGGCGCAGGAAAGATAAAGCACATGGGCATACGGGAAAATCCCGGCGGCCACCCTCTTGAAATCATCAAGCTTCATGATCCAGGGTTTAAAGCCCTTACTCCTGCGCACAATGGCCTCCGGACACATTCGACAACGCAGGTTGCAGAGATTGTTGGTATCCATGCGAACAAGAAGGTTGTGGATGCCAAAGAGCTCAGCTGTTTTAAGTGCTGCAATACGCAGACCTCTGGATCCGAGGGCACTGTAGATCTTTTGTAAGGAAGCTTCCTTCATCGTTCTCCTCCTTGAGTATCTTTTTCCATTTACCTATCTGCACCCAAATAATAATGCCTATTGTAAATTTGTCAAGATTGGTGATCTATAATTTTGACGATCTCTTATCCCACAAAAGAAACATAGCGATGTGGAACAACCTCTTCTACCCCGTGGGAGGTGCTCTTGTCCGTTCATAATGTGAGGCTGGTTAATACCGAACGCGGATTATCTAAGCCATTTTTCTTTATCCACGGATTTCGCAGATGAACTCAGATTATTTAAGCGGCTTATATGGAGTGCAACGACCGCCGTCGGCTGTGAGCCGTCAAAAGGAGCAGGAATCGTTGACAAATCAAACTTAAGAAGGTAAACTTTGCGCTTATGCGCTTAAATCAATCTCAGGGCATGGGGATTCGTTCATTCAAAACGATTCTGCCTTACCTCGCGGGTCACTGGTCCAAGATTATCGGCGGGTTCATCTTCCTGGCCATCGTGGATATCGGCCAGGTGGTGTTGATCAAGTTTCTCGCCGTTGCCATCAACGCCCTGAAGCCCGACGTTACCCTGGGGTTCATTGCCGTCAACGTGGTGATTTACCTTGTTATTGGATTCTTTATCGCGTTGGGGCGTTACTTCTGGCGGCGGTGGCTTTCCGGGACCGGGGTACGGGTGATAACGGATCTGCGGCACAACCTGTTTGACCATCTCCAGTCGTTGTCGTTCTCCTTCTACGACAAGCGCCAGGTGGGCGATCTCATGGCTCACTCCACCGAGGATGTCGAGCATCTAAGGCGTTCAATAACCTTCGGTCCCATAATCGTGGTGGATATCTTCTTCCAGGGCATTGCCGCGATCGTGGGCATGATTCTGCTGGAATTCCCGGCCACTGCAAAGCTCACTCTATTCACCTTGATTCCTCTGATAGTCATCCTTATCTTCGTTGGAAGGTTTGCCGGGCTGCTGCGCCACCGGTGGAGAGCGGTTCGTGAGGCGTTCTCCTCGATGATGGCAAAGATCACCGAGAATCTGTCCGGCATCCGGGTGGTGAAGGCATACGTGCAGGAGGACGGGGAAACCGCCGAGTTCAGGAATGTGAGCAGGGACTACGTGAAGAAGAATATCGATGTGTTCAAGATATGGGGGGTAATGTTCCCCATGGTGGGATTCCTGGCCAGCGTATCGCTGTTCCTCATCCTGCTCCTGGGGGGTCGAGAGGTTATCCTGGGCGAGCTGAGTATCGGCTCCTTTGTGGCCCTGCCCCTGTACATCAACGTAATCCTGTGGCCGATGATGGCCATCGGGTGGCTCATGAACCTTCTGCAGGGCGGTGCCGCGGCCATGGCGCGTTTAAACAAGCTGTTTGCAACCAAGCCCGAGATTGCCGATACCCCACAGACCCTTCCCATCAAGGAGATAGAGGGTAAGGTTACGTTCAAGCGTCTCACCTTCCACTACCCCGACATGCCGCACCCTGCGCTCAAGAACGTCAGCTTCGAGCTCCATCCGGGAAAGATCCTGGGTATTATCGGCACCCTTGGTTCTGGTAAATCCACCCTGGTATCGCTGATTCCCCGGTTGTATGAAGCACCGGAAGGTTCAATAACTGTGGACGGACACAAAATCACCCGGGTCCCGCTCAAGACACTCAGGGGCGCTGTAGGTATGGTTCCCCAGGACATCTTCCTTTTCTCCGAGACGGTAAAAGAAAACATCGCCTTCGGGGTAAAGAAGGAGGTCAACCAGGAAGAAATAGAGCGTGCGGCCAAGATTGCAGGGATACACGAGGAGATACAAGGGTTCCCCAAGGGCTACGATACGGTGTTGGGTGAGCGAGGCGTAACGGTCTCAGGGGGGCAGAAGCAGCGCCTGACCATCGCCCGGGCCGTGCTGACCGACCCCAAGATACTGATACTTGACGACGCGCTCTCAGCCGTGGACGCTGATAAGGAGATCGCGATCCTCACCGCACTCAAGGAAATAATGCGCGAGCGTGCGGTGATCATCATCTCCGCAAGGCCGCGCAGCCTGGCGTTCGCCGACGAGATATTGGTTCTGGACGAGGGACGCATAGCCGAGCGCGGCACCCACGAGGAGCTTGTAAAAAAAGACGGGCTCTATGCGCTGTTCGTAAAGCTGCAGGGGATTAAATAGTGTTCACCCACGAAGAAGAAAAGCTAGGCAAGATATACGATTCCCGGATCGTCGTCCGTCTTTTGAGGTTTTTGAAAAAAGACTGGTGGATGATGGCGGTCGGAGGGCTCCTGGCACTCATTCTTGCCGGCACCCGGCTGGTCATGCCAACGGTTCGCCAGATAGTCATCGACGACTACCTGTTCAAGGTGTACCGTCTGATTGTTCTTTCCCCGGAGGAGGCAGCTAAATACAGCAAATATCTTCTTCCGGTATCAGATTCCATCTACGCCATTCACTATCAATCGGTAAGGCATCTGGAAGAAATCAAGGATGCCGAATCGAGAATGGCTGACAAAGCGCAATACTACCTGCTTGATCAAACAAAGGCGAAAGAGGTCTTAAGTCCCGAGGTCTTGGAAAGATATCGCACGATCGGCGAGGGGAAATATCTCGTTCCCTACAGCGAGTTCAGGCACCACGATAAGGAGGCGGATCCCTTCCCCAAGAAGATACTACTTGCGCTTCGCGATGCCGATTGGCGGGGATTGGTTCGATTTTCCATCTTCTTCGTGTTCCTTGCCTTGGGTCAGTTGATATTCGGGTTCGGGCAGCAATTGATGATGTTCTTTGCCGGGCAGCGGGCCATGCACCGGCTCAGGGTGAAAATATTCGCCCATCTGCAGAGACTTTCCGTTAAGTTCTTCGATCAGAATCCGGTGGGCCGACTGGTAACCCGCACCACCAACGACGTGGAGAAGCTCAATCAGTTCTTCTCCGACATCGTCACCAGCTTCTTCTACGACATCTTTCTGATCATAGGGTTGTTCATCTATCTGCCCATCGTGCAGAACTGGCGTCTGTCACTGGTGCTTTTTGCCGTCGTTCCCCCCATGGCGGTGGTGACCGTGATTTTCCGCCGCATGCTCCGCCGCGCGTTCCGCAAGGTCAGGGTTCGTCTTGCGCGCATCAACGCGTTCCTTGCCGAGAACCTGTCAGGGATCAAGGTGGTTCAGATATTCAGCAGGGAGCGCAAGCGGCTTTCAGATTTCAACCAGATCAACGAAAGCTACTTCAGGGCGCACTACGGCCAGATCATGGTGTTTGCGGTGTTCCGCCCCCTTATCGATTTCCTCGCCTTTGCCGCGGTTGCCGCTTTGCTGTGGTTCGGTGCCGTATGGATCAAGATAATACCGACCGACGTATCTATTGGACACCTTGCTGCCTTCTTGGCTTTTGTGGAGATATTCTTCCAGCCTATCCGCGACATTGCCGAGAAGTTCCAGCTTCTGCAGGAATCAATGGCCTCGGGTGAGCGCATCTTCATGCTCGTCGACGAACCAGAGGAGGAGTACAAGGGGCGCAAGCTGCCCCGCAGCATTCAGGGCGAGATCGAGTTTAAGAACGTGTGGTTTGCCTACAACGACGACGACTGGGTGTTAAAGGACATAAACTTCAAGATAAAGCCCGGTGAAAGGGTGGCGATCGTGGGGGCCACCGGGGCTGGCAAGACATCTGTTATCAACACCCTGTGCCGGTTCTACGAGATTCAGAAGGGAAAGATCCTGGTTGACGGGAAAAATGCAAGGCGGTTGGACAAAAAAGACCTTCGGTCCAGGGTGGGAATCGTGATGCAGGACGTGTTCCTGTTCCTGGGAGACATCGAGACCAACATCAGACTGCGCTCCGAGATGCCGCACCAGCGGGTCAAGGCCGCGGCCGAGATTGCCAACGCCGATAAGTTCATCTCCAGGCTGCCCCAGCAATACAAGGCTCAGGTGCAGGAACGCGGGGTCAATCTCTCGGCAGGAGAGCGTCAGCTCATCGCCTTCGCCCGGGCGCTGGCTTTCGATCCGGCAATCCTTGTCTTAGACGAAGCCACATCGTCGGTGGACACCAAGACCGAGGCCTTAATACAAGACGCGATCCACAAACTGCTTGAGGGACATACCGCATTGATAATCGCCCACCGGCTATCAACGGTGCGCGATGCAGACCGCATCATCGTCCTCGACCACGGACGCATCGTGGAAGAAGGCACACACGAGGCGCTCATGGCCCGCAAGGGCACCTACTACGGCCTGTACAAGCTCCAGTTCGAGCACAAAATTTAGCACCCCAACGAGAAATCGAAGATTTCTCGTTGGGGACCCCGAATGTACACCCCACAAAGATACTTCGTCTCTTTGCGGGGACCCCGAATAAAAACAGGAAAATGCCATTTGACTTAACTCCCCAGTAAGGTTATTATTCCAGAATGAAGGACAGCTGGCAGGAGACGTTTGGGAACCTGTTGCCGCAGGTCGAGCGACCGATAAGGTACACCGATTCCGAACTCAATGCGGTCAAGCACCGCGAGGATGCAAGGGTAAAGATTGCCCTCGTGTTCCCGGATACCTACGAGATCGGGATGTCTGGCTACGGGCTACGGGTTCTGTATCACATCGTCAACCATATCCCCGGGGCACGGGCCGAGCGCGCGTTCATGCCCTGGGTGGATATGCTTGTCCGGATGAAGGAGCACTCCATCCCTCTCGCCAGCCTTGAGACCCGCACCCCGATTTCCGAGTTCGACATGGTGGGAATAACCCTGCAGAGCGAGCTGGGTTATACGAACGCGCTTGGAATCCTTGAGCTTGCAGGAATACCGATGCGGTCGAAAGACCGTAAGGAGAGCGATCC
>JAGMDF010000029.1 GCA_023128825.1 Caldifarciminota bacterium
TCCTGGCCAACGCTCCTGTCGTGCCTTGGTCTGTAACGATAACCGACGGCGCAGCCACCCACGTAGACGGCGGCGATGGCAACCTGTACGATAGCTCCTCAGGTGCCGCGACCGGAACGATCGAATACGCAACCGGCCATTACCACTTTCTCGCCGCTCCTTCTGCCGCATCTGCGGACTACTCCTACATTACCAATGCCGAGATGGGTCCCTCGAACGTTGCCCGGCTCAACGACGCGCGGTATCTGAGCTTCCGCCACTTCATCGGCTACGGCATCCGGTTTGCCGACGACTGGACAAGGGCTTCCCCAACTTCCGATTACTTCTGCATTCGCAACCGCAGAATAATGGACGAGGCCGTGCGTATGGTGGGCGTAGCGAACATGCCCTACGTTAACTCACCGGGCATCAGCGAGAAGGACGTGGGCGCTTACAAGGCCGACCTCTCCAGGCCTTTAGAGGCTATGAAGATCACCGAGGAAGACACCGACAAGCCTATCATGAACTATGTGCTGACCCTGCGTCCTGATGCAAACATTTGGTCCAACGGCATCATGCACTGCAAGGTGGAGATAGTGCCCACGCCTACCAAGAAGAAACTCGTGGCAACCTTCCAGTTGACGACCGGCGTCAAGGAATAGGAGGCCGAAAATGGCAGATAGCATCCTTATCAACGGTAAGATCCACGACTGGACAGACGTGGCCATCCAGCTGGGCGGTGAGCCCTATACAGGGATCACCTCGATCAACTGGTCATCCAAGAAGGAAAAGGAGCTTCAGTACGCTGCCGGTTCAGCCCCGCACGGGATCGGCTACGGCCACCGCTCCTATACCTGCGATTTCACCCTGACCCGGAAAGCTTCCGAAGAGTTCGAAACCATTGCCAATGCGGTGGGAAAGGATGCCCTGGACTACGCACCGTTCCTTATAACCGTGGCTTATGCCGACAAGAAAGCAGACCCACAGGGTGTCATCACTCAGGTGTGGAACGTGATGAAGCGCATCGAGATACACGACGTGGACGTAACCGACATCTCCGAATCCCTGGATGAGGGGACCAAGAAAATCGTGCGCAAGTACACGGCAGTTGCCGGTAAGGTGATAGCAAAGTAAAACCTTTTGGGGCGGCCCTCGCGGCCGCCCCTTAAAACGCGAAAGGAGAAAAAAATGGCCAAAGAACAAAATCAAGCACCGATCACCATCCGTGTAGGTTCCGAAACATTCGGCTTCAAGGTGCCGGGACACGCGGAGATTAAATTCTACTACGACACCGGCTCGGAGTCACTGTACGACGCGTCGCGCAACCTGGTTATCTCTTGTGCGGAAGATAAACAGGCCATCAAGCAACTTATCGATGCGAAACCGGCGCTGGTGCCTCAGATTGCGGTAAACCTGATGCGCGTGGCAGGCACCGGCCTGGAGGTGAAGCTTGAAAATTTTCCCAAGCCCGCCGCAGGCAACTAGACCGTAACGTGGTGCTGCAGGCGGAGGCCATGATAAGACACTACTTCGGCTCGGTCCCTGAGAACGAGCGCGAGTTCTGGTTGAAATACGGCGAGGCGCTGTGGCTCGAAGAGCGCGAGGCCAAACGCCTCGCCCACACTATCGCTAAACTCCTCGGAGGTTAGAGTGGCTACTGAAGAAGAACTGCGAAGATATTTTTGCGGATATGTGGAGAACAAGTCCTATTACAAGAAGATGCTGACCGATCGATTTTATCGGGTTCACTATACCGGTTATGAAGCAGATTTAATTATTAGCATGGCTGAAGCTGTTGCGATTCAATTTATTATTGATCATGTGGATGATAATCCGCCTAGATTGACAAAGGCCCCAGGCCCACTTGGGTTCTGTACCCAAGAACCAGAAATCTACTATCCAGATGATCCGCGTTACTACATTTTTACTGAAGTTCTTTATATCAGAACTAAAAGTGGTAAAAGAAAACCAGAAGAATGGGCGAATTTTGAGGCTTTTGACAGTGCAGGGCAATCTCGCTGGAATGGTGCTCCATCTCAGATTACTAATTTCTTTTGGAGTTGTGTAGGGAGACCAATACGTTTGGTCGATATAGCAGAGGGGGGTGAGCAAGGAGAAGAAATTGAGTTGGATGAATACGAAGAAACCATATTCCCTGAAGATGTAAATTATGATGAGTTGTTGGAGGACTGGTCATCATACGGAGAGATTGTAGAAAATGCCAAGATGCTGGGCACTATATCCGGTCCCGTGAGTCAAATAGCAGGGGCTGTCACAACGGTAGGTGGACTGGCAACAACTGGTGCTGTAGCTGCAGGATTTGGAGTTGCTGGGGCTGCTGTTGCTGTTTTTGCAGGAGCCGCAATATTGAGTCAGGAGATATTAAAAAGGAGGTATAAAAGATTTTTTGCCTTGCATACAGCTCTTTCCGGAGAGTTGGCCTACGCGTACATAAATGAAACAGATGAATACGTTAGCACCCAAGGGGTTTTCAGGAAACTGAAAAACCAAGGCAAAAAAATCTGGGAGAATATCGACCGAGAAGGGCTTGATTACTCCATGTGGGTTGAGCGTAACCCAGGTATTGAAACAGCCTTAGTTTGCATATATCACGAAGCAATGCACAAGAATCCTGTAAACAACCCGAAACTGGCTTTAGAAGGTCTTTACGAACTGGCTAAAGAATTATATTCTCAACCACCCCCAGCAGTTCTGGCTTATGATGTAACCCTTTTAGAATGGCAGCAAGGAAAGATTGATGATATAGAATTTTATAAGATTGTTGGAGCTGTAAGTCATCACCCTAGCTACAGTACCAATTGGGCTGCAATCCCTAGCGCAAAGGCAGCGGAGGCTTGGAAAAAGATTACAGGAGGTGAACTCCCAAAACTTGAGGATATTTATTTTCCTGAGGAGGGTCAACATGCTCCATACGCAGGGGGGTTCTATAGAGGAGGGAACAAAGATGTACCACGAGGTAAATACCCCGCCGATTACTGGCGGGAGATTAATTCACAGTTGGCATCTGCAAGACCCGGTAAAGAAGAAACTGATGAAGCAACTGAGGGGGGGGTGGGTCTAACTGGAGCCGAGACAGGAATGGTTGCCGTTTCTGAATTGAAAGATATTGTTGAAGGAGCTAGAATGGAACAAACGGGAACCGGTACTGTAACTTCCCCAGAATCAAACCATGATGAAGCCTTATTGGCTTTAGAGTCGTGGGTTGAACCTACGGGAGCTGATGTAGGATGGGGCTTTGGAGGGTATTTACCAACCGGTGCTCGGGGAGTGGATGTTGTCCCTCAAGGATGGGACGGAGCCGCGATGCCTGCGCCTTCGATAGGTCTCTCCAGGTTAGGAGGAGTAAGTACTCCCGCCATGTCTGCTATGGGGGCTGCTTCTCCGATTGGTATGCCCGTAGGGCCAGCTATACCTTCCTCTGCTCCTTCGGCTCCCGTCAGTGCTCAAGGTGGCCATTCCGGCGGCGGAGGGTTCGATTTTACCAATCTTCCGGGCGGTTCACGCCAGTCAATGATTCCGGGCAGCCAGGGTTTTGCAGGAGGAGGGACGGTAGAGGCGGGCCAGTCACTGAGCCGAGCTGAGAAACTGGTGGATCGGCTCATGCAGATACCGGACATGCTCGCGATGGCCGAATCATCTCCGATGGGACCTCTCGGTAGTTCAGGCAAGTCTGCCGGGGATGTATCCCAGCGTATACAGCCGCAACAGCCTGTTAGAATGGTAATCAACAGGCACGAAACCATCAGCAAGAAAAAGCTCGAACAGTACGTCACCGCCTGGCTCGAAAGCCAAAGTAGAGTGGGGTAGGAATGGGAGTGGAGCAAGTAATGTTTGGAGGTTTCTTTGAGTAATTACAGACGGGGATACCAAGTTAAGTTAGATGCATCAGGGAGTAGGTGGGTATACATCTGTGAGAGTTGGCAGCCTGCTAAATGGGTGATAGATTATGCGATTGCGGTTGCTACAAGAGAGAACTCAAGATGGGCATTGCACAAAATTGAATCAATCCAAGATTTCGTTTTTACTTACGATTACGAGAATATTCCTTTGCAAGACAGAGCACGGTGGGAAACCACAGGGGAGGAAAAGTTCAATCAAGAAGTGCTGAGGCGTTTGATTGAAGATCACATTATAAGAGATGCTGTGACTGTGGAACAGAGCGTACCTGAAGATATGGGAGAGGCTTTAGGTATTGACAGTTACGAATTGGCGATTGTGTTTGGAAAACAGTATTCCTATACAACTAGAATGGGCAGCACCGAGAACTTTATACCTTTACAGATATTGAAAAGAGAAGGATTGAATCTTGAAAATGCTACTGAAGAAGAAGCGGTTAATACTTGGATGACTGCTTATGAGGAAGGGAGGCTTGAACTAGAGGGCAGTAACGAATCCGACAGAATGATTTACTTGCATCAACAATTGCCAATCGAAAAGGTTCTTCGAGATGTAGTAACTAGTTCTGATTTTACAGCTTACGTTGATTTAGTTGGGGATTCCCTTGAATTCAAAGATCAACTAGTCAAATTAAGCTACATTAGGAATTGGTTTGATTTCTCCTTTAAACAATTAGTGGCCAATCCTAACCAAAGGCCACTCCAACTTTACAGCTATCCTGAATTGCAACAAGCAGTTTATTACGGTAATTGGATACGAGAACTGGTCGCAGAAGATTATTTTATAAACATGTGGAGCTCTCTTCTTCCTAATGTAGATTTAGGAGGATTGCCTATAGGGATACATGCACGAACACACGGCACACCCGCTGATGTCTTATTGACAGCGGCTTTTGAGTTGCCTTACAGATGGCATCTGATGGCAAAAACCAAAAGGTTGATGATGATTCCCGAACAGCAAAAAAGGGAATTGGCTTCTGAGGCATGGGTGCAAGTGCCTAGAGTAGATAGAGATTATGAGAGATCCAGAGAAAGCTCAAGGACTGGTGGTGGGGCTAAAAACGTATTTGAAGAGGGCGCGTCCTTTTCAATTGATCTTGAAGGACGAGGAAATGAGGATTATGATTTACTCAACAGATGGTTGATAGGCAACTGGGATTATACAAAAAACCGGAATCTAATACACATGGGTTCTGGGTTTATGGGGCTTGGAGAGCGTTTCCCTGATTGGCGACCTGAGGATATGACTTTTGAGTTAAAGGAAGCAGGGGCCATATGGTATGTGTGGGAAGCGATGCAATATTCAGCTAAGATGTGGAAGCAGGCATTATTTATTGCATCTGACTATGCTATGTCTCAAACGTCCATTTCTCGAAACTCAAGGAAAAAAATGGTTGAGTTCTATGAGAAATCGATCCCAGATGAACCGTTAGAGGCTTTGGAGGAAGTTTTTTCATATATGCTTTCTTCTCGAAGACAGAGTCAGTATTTATTCCCACCTACGCCCGAGTATGGAACTACCTCTGAAGAAGGAATGGATAGAGTTAGCCACGATATTATATCAAGGTTCTACGGTGATATCGACAGGGAGATTTTCCAAATGATACCCAAAGTACCAGACATTGCCTCACTTTTATCAGAGTTAATTTTCACAGGGGACTATTCACCGACCTACAAATACGGAAAGCGTGCTGGATCAAGAACACAGACATCTTCTAAATCAGAGCAGGAAGAGTTAGTTATAAAAGGGGATGTGCCCGGTGTAACAGTTTATGGTTCGCGACCTAGGCCAACATTCAATTATTCACCCTGGATAGGGTTCACCACACAGCAGGAGGGCATAGGGTTAGATTTTGCGTATGTGGAGCTACCTGAAGTGTCGTTAGACTGGGAGTCTTTTTTTGACGACACTCAATTCCAACAGATACAGGAGGCAATTGGAAGGATTGAAGCTCAGGAGAGGGCAGAAAGATTGAGTGAAATCCTGCACCCGGAGCCTGAACCGTCTACACTTTTTAATCTTCAGAATTCATTGAATCAGCAAAACTACGGGCAAGGCTTGAAGTTGTTCAACGGGGTTTATCTGCAACCGTCCAGCACCGGCAACTTTGGTTTCGATATTAATATGGATGTTCAGCTTGGGCGAAATCAGGGGGGCAGATTGAGTGGGATTGTCGGAGGGACAGAATTATCTCAGCAGCCGAATATTTCTGTGGAGGTGGAAAGCGTAAACGATCATCCTTTGGATGAAAGAGTTTTAGAGGAGATGCTCTGCGGAATTTTTGCGGAGTACTCTAATCAGTAGCCTAGGAGGTAGCATATGTCTGTTCTGGATTTAGCAAGCGGGGTTCAGGACATTTTCTTCACCACCCACCGGTCAGGAACCTTCTACACCTATACCGATTACCTGGTTCTTGAAGGTGGGGGGAATGAGGTCCGAATCCCCTTCCCCTGTCAGATTACCGTCAACGGGAGATGCAAGATAGTGATAACCGAGGTTGACGGCTTAATTGATACGGTCAAGGAGGACATGGGGTTCTCGGGATACGACCTCAACATCAGCTTCGAGGCCGGGGACTACCGCAGGCCCTTAATCTCGGGCGGCGGGGTGGTCAAGGCCCACGAGGTAATCTCGGCGCTGGCACTGCTCGTACGCAGCCATAAGGGCACGGTATCCATAACCGAAGGCGTAGGACTGCACTTCGACAAGGGTGGTTCATTTCTGGAAAAGGCTCAGGACGTGGCGGAGAGCGCCAGCCAGGTGTTTCGCGGACAGGAGTCCTTGCTTGATCCGAGGAGCTCCCTGCTTTCGGATCTGGGGATAAGAATGGTGGTGCTTCAAACCATTGCGGTGAATCCTGTCAAGAACCATCGCTACCAGGTCACACTCACCGCGGTGGCCGAGATGGACGAGGATGCCGATCTGTTCCCTAACGAAAGCAATACAACATCAGGAGGTTAATTATGGAGTATGATTCCGATCGCGGGTTTTTCCACTCTCTCAACCAGGGAGAGGACATCTGGCTCTTGGCCGAGCTTTATTACGGGGACGCCTCCTTGTGGCGGGTTATCTATCATGCCAATCTTAACGCGCTCGGCGACGATCCGGAAACGACCTCTCCGGGTTTAGAGATTTTTATCCCGTACCTCGACGTCCGGGAGGAGACTTGCAATGTGGCGGGGTTTATTGCTCAGACCGCGGCCGATCCATCCTTTGATCCTGTGGTTCTTATGGTTGTCGATCGTTATCATGACCCCACTCTGTGTTTCGATCTTTACGAATACAATCGCTGGGATACAGATCACGTGCCCATAGCCGGCGACAGTGTGGGTTACTTTGCACGTGCGAGCAAACCTAATATGCGCAGGGCTCAGCGCTGGCGAGAGATATTCTACAGGGGGCGGTGATGGCGGTACTTCGGCCTGCTTTCCAGGTGACTATTACAAACGTCGATAAAGACGGCAAAGACGGGAGGACATACGATGTAAAAGCCATATCCCAGATTACGGTAAACCAGTCTTCGGAGAAGCCGTGCGACAGCGCCGAGGTGCACATTCCCACCTCCAAGAAACCCATGATCAAAGACGAGGAAGGGAAGGAGGTGGAACTCATAACCCCCAAAGATAAGCTAGTGATAAAATTTGGATACATAGGCGAGAAGGCTGAACTGGTGACGGTTTTCTCCGGCTATGTGTCATGGGTCTCGCCCGAGTTGCCGCTGGTGATTAAGGCGGAGGATGCTTTCCGCAAGGCCAAGCACAATTACGTAAAGAAGACCTATGGGACCGATAGTAACCCTATGTGGTACAGTGATATAGCCGTGGATGTGCTCTCAAAAGCAGGCCTTAAAGCATACATACCCACTCCCCAAGATGAGAAAGAAGGGGACTGTCGAACCAGCAGTCTTGAGTTAAAGACACAGACCGTTGCCCAGGCCATGGCCAGGCTCTCCCAGGATACGGAGTGGATACACTTCTGTCTTCCCGGCACCGATGAGGTTTACTTTGGACCTCCATTTCCTTGCCGGAAAAACAAGAAGTATCTTTCCCAGGGTGCAGGAGCAGAATCATCCCGACTGCTCTATCGCATAGGTTCTGGTCGAGAAAAATCCAACGTTGAGGAAGGAAGCATGCCTTCTGCATCCTGGGGCAATATCATCTCCGCCAGCGACCTCAAGTATCAGAGCCAGAAACCCTACAGGCGTGTTACATGCAATCTGGTTGATACAAAGTACTCCTCGAAGTCAGTTAAAGGAACGGCAGAGGTGCCTGAAGAAGATAAGGAGTGCGAGGAGCAAGAGGTAAGCTTTACCGCGCACTACGATTTCAAATCCAGCAAGGCGGAAAACGAGGCAGAGGCCAGGCGCCGCGCCGAGGAGAGGCTCGCTATGCTTAACTCCACCCAGTACACGGGAAGTTTTACTACCTTTGGCAACCCCGGGCTGCGGCACTCCCAGATATTTAAGCTGGAGTCAGCTGAACATCCCGGAAAGATTAACGGTTACTACGAGGCAAAATCGGTCAGTTTCAACTATTCCCCTACCGGAGGATTCAGGATGACCGTCGAGGTCCGCAAGCCGCCGGATGAGTTGTGAGAGGGAGTAATGAGTGCATACGTCAAGGAGACAAAATGAGTTGCGACGCGGTCGCTTTATATTGGAGGTTTTATGAGTACGACATGCTCGTTTTATATCGGGGGGTCTAATGAGTGACGTAAGAAAGCTGTTCCAGGAACTCTCGGACAAAGGCCTGGATGACGCCATCATCGGTACGGTCCAGGCTGTCCAGCAGACAACCCCGGCGGGATGGGCGATGCCTGACCGGCTCAAAGGGTTCTGGTGTGACGTGCAGCCTGAGAAGGAGTCCGAGACGCTTCTGCAGCACGTTCCCATGCCGTTGCGGGTTCTCAACAGGGAGGACGACAAGGACCTGGGGTTCATCCTGGTTCCTGAGAAGAACACCGAGGTTCTGGTAACCTGGGTAGACGGAAGGCCCACAATAGAGGCGTGCCAGAAATGGGAACGCATGATCCTTAAAAAGGGCGAGAACCTGTGGATCGAGATAGACGTCGAGGACAACATCTTCGTGCAGACCGCGGGTGCGGTGGACGTCAAGGTCTCCAAAACGGTAACCGAAAAGATAGACATCTCAAAGCACGTGAAATCGCCGCTCATCAAGCTTGGCAAGAACGCCCCCCATCCGGTTGCGTTGGGCGACTTGCTGATAAGCTGGCTTACCTCTCACGTCCACAACTGTACAGCGCCAGGTTATCCCAGCGGTCCTCCGGTGCTACCGCCCACTGGCCTGTTATCTAAAACGGTATTTACAGACTAGGAGTGGAAGTGATCCGCAGATTTCACGGATTGAATCATCCCACTCCCTTGATGGGAGGGGATAAAGGGGAGAGTGAGAACCGCTCTCGCCACCACCCTGCCCTCCCACATCAATGGGGAGGAGAAATCAGGAAAGGAGTTCCTAAGTGGTTGATCTTGGTAGAGATATAAAACTGGAACTCGACTACGACGACGGTCGTATCCTTGATGTGATTATAGAAGACGGGGACTTTGCTCTCCTGGAAGGCGAGGATTGCCTCAAGCAGGACCTATTGAACGAGCTATGGTGCCAGTACTACGACTGGGCACTGGCCTTCAGTGTGGGCTCGCGGCTTCCGGAGTTCATCAACATGCCCATGGCCGGGATCGTTGTGGCCGATCTATACAACGCGATAAGAGAGCCGCTCGAGCGCGAGGACAGGCTCTTAGAGGGGCGTTATAACATCCGGTTGACCGAGGACGGCTTTATCTGCGGGGTTTTTCCCCGCTCCAGGGTTCGCCCGCGCGAGATGTCGCTTGTGATAAGGAGGATGTCGTGAGCTTCGCTCACAATTCAAGATTCAAATTGCAAAATGCGGAGCGCCCCATCAAGGGTGCAAATTGTTCCCCCTCCCTGGTGGACGGTCTCAAACCGGATAAAGGGGGAGGGGACCCCGATCTTTCCGCATTAGCGGAAAGGAGGATTGTATGCACTTAAGTTTACCCCACGAATCTGCTTTGCATCTTCGCGGGGACACCGAAAACCTTAATTGGACAGAGAGGTTGCCATGAGCCTTCATTTCAAAACAGCTAGCGAGGTCTTCCAGGACATGAAGGCCCAGCTTGCCAACGAGACGCCGCAGATCACCAACTGGCGTACGCGCGGAGTTGTGCGCTCGATTCTGGCCGTAGTTGCCGCGGCGATCAGCCTGCTCTGGGACAGGCTCAAGATGATGTATCTTGATCTCTGGGCGCAGTATTCGGACCGCACGACCCTGCGGCGCTACTACGAACTCTGGGGGCTTACCTGGTCTGAGAACATAGATACAGAGATCGCCCGCAAGAATGTTTTAGACAAGTACCGGCAGAAGGGCAAGGGAACAAAGGCCTGGTACCGCAGCGTGGTGCTTTCAGAGTACAAAGACTACGTGACCGACGCCACGGTCTCGATGCGCCAGCGGGGTCCGAACACGGTTGACATCGTCGTTTCATACAACGGCGGTCCGGTGCTCGAAGACGACACATTCTCGCTCGCCACCATCCAGATCTTTTTAGAAGAAGACGCAAACAACGTGGTGGGCGCTGAAGTGCTGGTTAAATCGGTGGAGGCCGCATGAAGACCCACTTTTCAGTGTTGCTTTCCCCTCCCCTGGTGGGAGGGGACAAAGGGGAAGGGGATCACCCCCACCCCAACCCTCCCCCATCGAGGGGGAGGTGGATTTGGAGGTAGCATGTCCAGATTCCGCTTCGATTTTGCGATACTCACGAATCGTAAGACCTTGATCACCCCACAAAGCAGCTCCGCTCCTTTGCGGGGACCCCGAGAAGTAGCGGACTCCAGAAAGGAGTGTGTCTTATGGGTAGATTTCGCTACACATTCGATGTCCTGACCAACCGCAAGACGTTCCGGGATCTTGTGGACTCATCACCTCTGCGCAAGCTTCTGGAGACCATCCGCACCGAGCTTTCAAAGCGTGAGTGCTCGATGACCGATGAAGGTATAGGCACCGGAGACGGCACTAAGAAGCGGTTCTGGGGAAGCCTTGCGAATTACGGGATCAAGCCCTGCAGCGTTTCAATCCGCGCACTGGTCTCAGACGATACCACCGAGACCTTTACCGATCAGGGTAACGGTACCCTTACCTCCAACAAGAACGGTTCAGGAACCATAGACTACAACGACGGCGACTTTGACGTAACCTTCAACCTTGCCCCCAAGGACACCGAGACCGTATCCGCTGATTATACGTACTTCTCCGAGTTCGTTTCCTACGGACTTAACAAGGTTTACGACGCGCGGTTCATACAATACGCCTGCGGCGATGATCTGGATAAATGGGGCGAGACGCTCGGTCTTCCCCGGCCCACCGCAGGGGAGCCGCCGCAATACGTAGCAGATGAGGTCTACCGCGACGTTTTGCTTGCCGAGCTGCGCGATTTTACCGCCTCGCTCACCGCCGAGGCGATCAAGAAAAGGGTTGAAGAAATTGAGGGCGGCATAGGATACCAGCCGGAGATTATAGAGCTCTACACATTTGCCCCTGACTGGCCCATCGAGTGGGATGACGTAGATGCACCCTATACCACCTGGGTTCCGTGGGATAACCTGGTGGACTTCCTACTGGTGCTGACCTCCGAACCTCTTCCTGAGAAGCTCGAAAAGACAGTCTCAGCAGTTCAGGAGACCAAGTTCGCACCGGCGCGCTGCTTTATCGTAACCGAGAATCTGGGCGGGTATTATGATCTCGTGAGGACAGTGGAGTAGGGATGGGGACGCCGTATACACGTTCCATTAGTCCTCTCGGGGTATCGTGGGATTACGTCTTCATCCATTCCTGCACATACAAATATCCTCCGCCCATACTGAGTAAGAGTTTAGAGTATAGCGCCTTACGCCGTCACCCCGGGATTCCGCTCTCTTCTTTGTGCTTTTCAAGTCCGTTTTTTAAGAGACGGGAGAGGAACTCTTCCTTTGTAACCCGCTCGCCCTTGGCGCAGATTGCGTGCCAGGTGCGATCGAGGGTGTTCCAAAGCTCGTCTGTCACCCGGATCGCAAGGAGTTTGTTCCGCGGCTCCCCTGATCTTGGCCTAGCCATGTTAACACTCCTTTTTAAAGGGCTTGCACATGATCTTGAGACTCAACATAATAATATTTTAGTAAAAAACTTAGGTGTGTCAAGCTATACTCTGGGTGTTGTTCTCGCCGGGTTGTGTTTTGGCTTGGATGAGAACGTGAATGAACGATTTAGCAGCCACACACGAACACTTCGTGTTCGTGCGGGGACCCCGAATTTACACCCCACGTCTTCACTCCGTGCCCTGGACGGCAGGACGGGTGAAGCCGATGGGACCCGGAAAAGGAGGATTTGAATGAGCAATCGTTTCAACCGCAATGACGCGAACGTACCAGACGACCGGCTGTTCCCAGACGACTTCCAAGTTGATCAGGGCGGTCAGGATGAGGATATCGGTCGGCTTGTCAAAGACCTTGGATGCTTGCCCTGCATCGGCGGGGGATTGGACGTAACGCAGAAGACTACTACGCCGCCGGCAGTAGAAATCTCCCAAGGCTGGGCTTACGATGTGGACGGCGATTACGGACGACGCATCACCGTCTCCTCGCCGCAGGACGTCGAGCTCCCTACAGACGAATACAACGTCGACCGTTTCATCGTCATCGCTCACAAGTTCGTTACCGATACCCCGCGCAACGCGCACCGTACCGGGACAATCTACGATACCCGTAAGAAGGACTCGTTTGAGATTACGGTCGAAACCTCCCTGGGAATCGGCGATATCTGCCTTGCCAAGTGCGTGCAGCCTTCAGAGGGCGCGGACATCCAGATAACGATCGAGGGGGTCAGGCTAAGCAGGGAGTGTAAGCTTGTCTCTCAAGATAAGGTGCCGGGCGTTATCCCGGAAGGCGAGGAAGAAGCAGGCAAGCCGCCGCCCCCAGGCTCGAAGCCGGAACTGCCCGACTACCCCAAGGGCCGAGACGTGCCCATGCCCATCATCCTTACCGGCACCCGCGATGGGAGTTCCTGGAACGGCATAGAGACGGTCCTGCGCCAGGACCTGGGGCGCACCGCCGCCGTTACCAACACACTCACCCTTGAACGGGTGAATCTGAAGTCGGGCACGCCGTTGGCCGACGTGCAGATATGGATAGGCGACTGGGGGACCGGTATACGCGACTCAGGGAATCACAAAAAGTGCAACTTCACCATGCCTGCTGAATCAGGGGTAAGCGGATGGGACGATGACCTCTGGATTACCGATCCGCCCAAATACTACTACCTGGTGAGATCCGACGAGAGCTGGCACTCAAAGATCACCGATTCCGGCGACAGTTGGGTGCTCTGCGAGAACGATCTGCCTGACGCAGACTCCCACGAGTTCTATATATGCCCGTACGCCGAGAAATATCGCGGCCAGGCCTTCCCTTACAAGACCGATGCAGAGATCAATCTCATCCGCCCCAAAACCGCCGATCAGTTCACTCGCACCTTCTCTCCGGTTGCGCCTATAGTGATGATCGAGAACCTCAACCTGGGCGGGAAATACAAGCTCAAGGTGGCTTCGGTGGTTTCCGGCGACAACTACACCCAATGGGTGAGTACCGATTTCATCGTAGGCCAAGACCTGGTAATGTGCTGGTACCCTGCGAGCGAAAACATCACAGTAACCCCGGTTGACGGCGGGGTACAGGTTACCATACCCGGTAAGGCAAGCGGTGTTGAGCCTGAGGCCTACGAGCTCTGCTACACTTACGGACTGGACCCGGCAACCATTCCTGATCCTGACTTCGACAACCCGGAGCATTCCACCGTCCGAACATCGGAACGGGTCATAAAGCTGGATATACCCCCGGGCTATGCGATCAAAGTAATCGCACGCGCCGTCTCCCGCCGGATAATCATGCGCTGCTTGGGTGTGGATAAGACACTTACCCCTGCCGATAGTTACGTTACCGCAGGCGGCGTTGGACTGCGACGCAACCGCAAGGCCTTTACTGGACTTATAGACGAGACCCAGCTTCCTGAAACCGACCCGGATAACGTGGTACTGGTGGATGAAATCCCTCTTCCCAACCCGGTCTGGCCGGAGAAAATCCTTCTGTTTAATCCCACCGGTGAGTCAGAAACCGACTTCGAGGTCTACATCCACGGAGGCAACCAGAATCACACTTCAGGGCGTAAATTTCAGATAGGCACCGGCGGGGATGAATCTGAGGTAGGTCCCAGAGGTTCGCAGGAGAAAGGCATAAGCGATTACCGCATTACTGACGACACAATAAAGGTTACGCTGAAGAACATCGGGTCTGCACCCCAGGACATTAAGTTGAGATACAGTGTTCAGTATCGTGAGGATGCGGAAGGTGAAACTGCATGAAGTGATTTCCCTCACTTCTAACTCCTCTCCCTTTTGGACGTATCCCCCAGTCGGGGAGAGGGGTTGGGGTGAGGGTAGAAAGGAGCTTTATGAATACTAGAAAAGTTGAAGTCATTCGGGTTGGAACAATCAACCTGGATATTGATTACCCGGCCAAGCAGATTATTAGACTGCGTGACGTAAGCGGGCTCTATGAAGGTGGGCCTTTGAAAGGGTTGGCTGATGCAAAGAAGAAAATAGAGGCGTTCAAGCGAGGCAAGCGGGCAAAGATTACCGAAGACCACTCAATACACGTCTACGACCAGAGCCAGCTTGAGCCTGCGCTGGTGAACCTTTCATCCTCGGTCTCCGACCTCCACGATAGGCTAAGAGGCAAGAGACTTGCTGGGGTAAACGTTGACATATGGGATCAGATATCAGGTGCGTATTTAGGCGCTTATAACACTGACGAGCATGGGACTTTAGTTCTGCCGACGGACGCGAAGTTCGTTGAGGTTTTGCAGTGGAAGATTGCAGGCGGGGGATATTCCGACTGCTTTAACGGCGAGCGCGCCGCAGGCATGCCCGGATTGTTCTTCTACTTCCCATGTAATGAGAGAAGCTCAACCATCAAAAGCTTCCCAGGCGTCTCAGGCCAGCAGGCCGACTTGCCGGGTGGTGTCTCGCAGTTCTGGGGGTGGTATGACTCCGGCTTCTTCAACCGCCCAGCCCTGAGGGTTTTTACGGAGTTCGAACCCTTGGAGCTTTTCGGCGCTGATCCTTCAGGCAAGCGTAGCTTCCAGTTTCTGTGGTACTGCAACGACCCGGCAGGGGATCGCACGATTTTTGTCTATTCTACCGAAGCCTTTCGTTTAGAGATCGAAAACGGTGTACTTAAAGGATCGCTCTTTGACCAACTATCTCAATCCGGCACAACCCCTTTGGATGCTGAAACATGGTATCTTATCCAAATCAATACCCTGATGCTTGGAGGATGGAATCCAACAGGAGGCCCTCCCCCTTATGAAGGTGCTTACGAATACTGGCTTACAATGTATGTTTATCTTGGGGGAACGCTGGAGTTGAGCATAGTGCCTGACGAACCTTTCAGTCCTTTATCACAAGGAACTATGCCTGGGGTTAGCAGTTTGGTTTTCTTTAGGGGCATAGAAAATGATGGTTTTGATGAGATAAGGCATCTTGATAGAGAGCTTTACGAATCTGAGATAGCCGATTATGCGGCGTTTCTGAAGAACGGCAGGATTTATGGCAAGTCGAAAGGCGAGTTGGGCGAGATTGGATGGTAGAAGGACTTGACAAAGTTGGATTCGAGGCGATAATAGGAGTATAAAAGGAGGAAGTATTATGAAGAAGCTTTTACCTGTGCCCGTTTTTTGGGTATTGGCGGCGTTTGTGCTGCTTGCGGCAAGTTCTCTTGTCGCAGCGCCCGTGTTGGTCGAGGCGTATCAGGAAGGCCAGATTTACATCCCTGAGGGAAACGATGATACGGTCACGGTGGTCGAGCTGTCGTTCTCCGTAGATACTTCATGTTACGTGCAGTTCACGGCGGGGGGATTAACCAGTTTCCAAACAAAGATGGTGCTAGAATTAGATGGTAATTACCTATTTCCCGCAGCGATCGTAAAGGGGAGTACAACCCTATCAGCCCTTGTTGTTTATACCTGCCTGATTACTCCGGGGGAACATACCGTTCGTTTTAAGGGAATTACCCTTATACGAGGCCCTTCCACTTTTTATAACGCCTACCTTCAGACTCTCATCTTCCTGCCGGATACGGCTACTGCTGTTGCGGAGCAACCCACCAGTGATGCTGAGCCAGGGGTTACTACGCCTAGCCTAATCAGTTCAGGACCATACGTGAATGTTGCCGGCGCAACCGAGCTTGTGGATGCAAGTGGCAGGGTGATACCTAATGCGATAACCGAGGACAAGGTTTACCTCTCCAACCTACCCACAGGTACCTACCTCGCCCGGAACGGGGAGAGAACGATAGTAAAGATAGTCAAGGTAGAATAAACCGCAGATTACGCAGAACTTAGACTTAAATCGGTGTAATCTGTGGTTTTCTAGTCCAAGGGTCCTACAACCTTTTCCACCGCTTCCAGTATCTCGCCGGAGCGGACAACCTCGGCCATCTTGTTGTTGTCATCGTATAAAGGCCTGTCCTCGTCCAGATGCGCCACGTATTTTCGGATTACCTCGTAGGCGGCCTTGGATGCAAGCGATGGCTCGGCATCTCTGAAATCGAACGCCTGCGCCGACGCGATAAGTTCGATCCCTAAAACCCCGTAGGCCAAGTCCAGAATCTGGCGCGTTTTTATGGCGGTGGTCATGCCCATTGAAACGAAGTCCTCCTGATCTGCCGCGGCAGGGATGGAGCCGTTGGCCGCAGGATGTGAAAGCACCCGCTGCTCGTTCACCAACTGACACGCGGTGTACTGAGAGAGCATGAGTCCTGAGAACATACCCCCGCCCTTGGTCAAAAATCCAGGAAGTCCGGCGGAGAGCGCCGGGTTCATGAGCCGATTCAGACGCCGCTCACTGAGCACCGAGACCGTGGAGATGGCCAATCCCAACGCCTCCAGGCCGAAGGCGATGGGTGTGCCCTGGAAGTTTGCGCCGGTCACCACCTCATTGTCATCCGGGAAGAACAGTGGATTGTCCCCAACGCCGTTGAGCTCGATCTCGGTCATCTCGCGTGCGAAGCGCCACGAGTCACGCGCCGCGCCGGCCACCTGCGGGGTTGAACGCAGGCTGTAGGCGTCCTGCACCCGCTTGCCAGGCCGCTCCAGAAGCTTTGAACCTTCCATGACCCTGCGGATATTGGCAGCACATGTGACGGCGCCCGGGAATCCGCGCGCGGTATGAAGCCTATCATCCAGGCAACTGGTGTTGATATTTAAGGCCTCCATGGTCATGGCCGCGGCAATATCGTGCATCTTCAGCCAGCGCATGGTCTCAGGGATCATGAGGCAGCCGTAGCCGTTGATCACGTTTGAGCCGTTGATGGTCGCCAGGCCGTCGCGGGCCTCGTATTGAATAATGGGGATGCCTGCGCGCTTCATCGCTTCGGCTCCCGGAAGTCTCTCGCCTTTGTAGAACGCCTCGCCCTCGCCCATGAGGACCAGAGCCATCTGACCCATGGGAGAGAGGTCGCCCGAGGCGCCAACCGAGCCGCGCTTGCACATCACCGGATGCACTCCCCGATTCAGCATGGCAACCAACGTTTCAACGATCACCGCTCTGCAGCCTGAGAGTCCGTTGCACAATACGTTGATTCTCGTTGCTATGGCGGCGCGCACCACATCCTCGGGTAAAGGCTCGCCGATCCCTGCCGCGTGTGAATAGATCAGATACTTCTGATACTGCTGGGTCTGCTGGGGTGTGAGTACCACCTCTGAAAACTCGCCTATGCCTGTGGTGACCCCGTACATTATCTCGCGGGCAGCGATCTTCTCCTCGCACATAGCGCGGCAGCGTTTTATGCGCTCGGCGGCCTCGGGTGCGACCTCGATTTGCTCATTATGCCGAGCGATACGCTCGATATGTTCAACCGTCAAGTTCTTACCGGTGAATAAAACAGCCATAGAGCTCCTTTCGCAGGGGTTCTTCCATTTTTTAAAGTAGCTTATCCGAAAGGGGCGAAATGTCAAGCATAAATCCCCCTTTTCCGTCTATGGCAGGGAAGATAGCATGTGAAAAGGCGGCCAACCTGGTTATTGATTAATCGCGGGTGAAGGTCCTTGACAACCTATGTTTCCAGAATAGTATAGGGTGATCAAGGAGGAGTTACGTGAAGAATGTTTATGCATTCAATCGGTGGGCGCTTGCCTTAGCTATTGTTCTTGCCTGCGCGGTTTTGGCCTGTTCCAGACAGACGTTAGAACTCCAGCGGGTCGAGCAGCAGGGACGATACCTTCCGATCACCGAAGAAGGCGAGTCCTACTGGAAGCAGGATATCACCGGTTGGATACCGATGAAGGATTTTGTAAATCTCAGAGGTTTCTACTATCCCTGGCAGGGCGAGGACTCCATAGACTTCCGCATCGAGAATGCTCTGTTGTGGGTGAACGGCGAGCTTGCCGGGGCGGTGCTGGGCTGGGTGGATATTGAAGATATACCCGATCGCGAGGCTGTCGTTACCGCTAGAGCAGAATCAGTGGATCTTGATCGATTGGACCAGCTTCCCAACCTTTGTGCCCTTGCCCTTAGAGATGAGGTAACCGATGACGATCTATCCAAAATCGCCGGGCTTTCAGGGCTTGTGATGCTTGATATCTACTCCACCCAGGTCACGGATAAAGGCCTGGCTCATATAGCCGGACTTCGCAATCTTTTGAGGGTTGATCTGCCTCCATGCATCAGCGATGCCGGTCTTGCCCATCTTGCGGGACTCAACAAACTCAGGTATCTTTTCCTGTCGGAGCACGTAACCGACGCCGGGCTGGCCCATGTCAAGGGACTGACCGACCTGCGTTTGCTTATGATAGATCACAAAGCACGAATCACCGATAAGGGGATGAGGTATGTTGCGAATTTCAAGAAGCTTGAGGTCTTACTGCTGCCTGCCCGGGGGATCACCGACAACGGGATGAGGCATATTAAAGGGTTACTCCATCTGAGGGATTTAACGCTACCGAAGGATATAACGGATAAAGGGCTGGCTCACCTCAGGCATCTTACCAATCTGAGGGAGCTTGCACTGATAGGTAACAATATAACAGAGAAGGGGATGAGTTATATCGGAGGTTTTAACCGTCTGGAGGAGCTGTGCCTGGCATACAGTAGGGTAGGCAATGAAGGACTCGTCTACCTTTCAGGTTTGAGAAAGCTCAAAGATTTGGATTTAAGCAGGGCGGCTGTTTATGGTGCGGGGTTAGCTCCTCTGGCCAAGTTAAAGGATCTTGAAGAGTTACATCTTTCGAACACCGGCGCCGACGACGAGGGGCTTTCATATCTTGCCGGGCTTGACAGGTTGCGGGTGCTTGATCTGGCCTGCAGCAGGGTCACGGACCAGGGGCTTGTGCATCTTAGAGGCTTAACCGAGCTGGAGTATTTGAATCTCATCGGCGCCGAGGTGGGAGATACGGGTATGAGCTATCTTGAAGGCCTTGCTAACCTTAAGGATTTGAGCTTGGCCTGTACCAACGTGGGCGATGAGGGGCTTCGCTTTCTATCCAGGCTGGGCTTGCTTGAGGATCTGGGGTTAGCTCATACCCAGATCACCGACGCCGGCCTGGCGTATATTGCCGGGATGGATAGCCTCCAGACGCTTGATCTGGAGGACAACGCGATCACCGATGCCGGGCTGAAACATCTTGAGGGGCTTTGGAATCTGAGGAGGTTGTGGCTGGAGGGAACCGGGGTCACGGAGGAAGGCGTCCGATGTCTGCAGGCCGCACTGCCCTACTGCGAGATTTACAGGTAATAAGGTAAGGCGGCCTTTGCCCATCGAAGGCAGGAAGGTCTTGTAGGGATTCCCCCTTTCCCCAGGGATAGTTCCGCAGAGCTTGCCTTAAAGTGTTGAGATATCGATCACGGGTGGGGTGTTTTCCTCAGGTTTACAGGCTACATTCCCGGGTCACCAGTATCGAATTAGTTTGCGAATACTTAACAAATAGAATTTATTTACTATAATTAGAATCATGAAGCCCTCGGTGGCGGAAAGACTCCCTTAGGAGATGAGTCCCTATCTGAGGGCAGAACGAGACAAAACCACGAACTGGCCGCCCCGGCGGCAGAAAGGAGACAGCAGACCCAAACCGTAAAGGCGCTTTCAAACAAACCCGAAACCAACGGGCCTGCGGGCCTAAGGGGCAAAAATGAAACGCAGATCGTTGAAAGCGATCTTGGGTTCAATAATGATCTATGAAAATCGCAACCACATCGCAGTTGACAACTTCTCGCAGGCATCGT
>JAGMDF010000003.1 GCA_023128825.1 Caldifarciminota bacterium
GCAAACGTAGACCTCAAGGGAAACGATGCCTTCTACCGCAAGGTCTTAAAAGGCGACCGGGAGAGTGTGATCCGAACGATAAGGATGATGCACGAGGCAGGCATCCACGTAGAGCTAACCACGCTGCTTATACCTGAGGGCAACGATTCGGAGGCCGAGGTGGATGAGGTGATCTCCTTTATCGAAGGGCTTGACTCCAATATCCCCCTGCATCTATCGCGCTACTTCCCGCACCACGGCTATTCCGCGCCTGCAACGCCTGTGGATACCATGCTCAGGGCATATGAACAGGCCAAAGCCCGTCTGCACTACGTCTACCTGGGCAACGTGCTTCTTTCGAAAGGCCAGAACACCCTCTGCCCTGCCTGCGGAGCAACCCTTATAGAAAGGCTGGGATACCGAACCCAGATAACAGGCATTAAGGACAAGCGGTGCGCTTCATGCGGCCGCGAGGTAGATATAGTGCTGTGAAAGGCTGGCTGCGGCGCGCAGACGTAATCCTCATCTTAATCCTTGTGGTCCTGGGTGCAGGAAGCTGGCTTGCGATTCGCTTTCTCAAGGATCAAAATTCCCCAAGTGCTATAAAAATAAGAACTTCGGATGAAAAGTTCGAAATCGCTTTAAAAGATACATCCCTGGTTATCCCCGGCCCGCTGGGAGAAACCGAGGTCCGCATCGAAGATAAAAAGGTCTGGGTCACAAAGGCCAGCTGCCCTAATAAACTGTGTATGAGGCAGGGCAAGATCTCCAAACCTGGCGAAGCGATTATCTGTCTGCCCAACCGGATCGTTATAAGCATCCAAGGCAAGAGCAAACTTGATGCGATCACCTACTAAGCCCTCGCCCTCCTCCTCGCCCTCCTCACCCTCCTCCTCGCCCTCCTCGCAAACACCTCCAATAGACCCAGGCCGCCAAGAAAGCTCCGGTAAAACGAAAGGTATTACGGGGGGGAGGACGGGTGTTACGGGTGTTACGGGGGGTGTTACGGGAAGGCAGCAAAATCTGGCGCTCCTGGCAGGTTTATCTGTAGCCTTGTACACGGTTGAGAACCTGATACCATTGCCCATCCCCTGGCTTCGCATCGGCGTGGGCAACATCGGGGTGCTCCTGGCCTTATACATCCTCTCACCCTTAGACGGTTTCTTTGTTCTACTCATTAAGGTAGTGATCGGCTCGCTTCTTTCGGGCCGATTTTTGAGTCCATTCTTCCTGTTTGCGCTCGGCGCAGGCATCCCTTCCTACTGGATAATGGTTGCGACAAAGAAGCTCTTCGGACGCTGGTTTGGTCCTGTTGGCGTAAGCGTGGCAGGGGCGGTCTCACACAACATCTTTCAGCTCGCAATCGCATATCTCATCGTGGTTCAGAGCGTTACGATCTTCTATCTTACTCCAATACTTGTGGTGCTCGGGACCGTGGCAGGGGCGTTGATCGGAGCCGCGGTTCGTTCGATACTTCCACACCTTGGGATTGACAAGACTTCCGAGACGGCTAAGATAAGCGGATGAGGAAAAGGCGGTCTCTAAAAAGCAGGCTCTGGGGTGCTTTGTGGGGCGCGCTCATGGGTGCTGTTCTGGGCACCGCCTGTTCATCCGCCATCGAGCCGATCGTCAAGACCCCATGGCTCAAGGGCTTGCTCGTTAAAGGGATAGATGTAGGGGTTCCTCGCTTCACCACCTCCCTGGGATTCTTTGAGCTAACACTCGGCTTTAGCTTTCGCTTCACCCTGCTTTCAGGTCTGTTCATGCTTGGGGTGGCTGCGCTTATGTTCTTCCTTCCATTCAGAGAAGACTAATCCTCATGCAACAATCCGACGGAAGAATTCGTCCTAATTAACGAAAAACGTTTATCGTAAAAAGTCAAAGGAGCAGAATATGCTCAGCTACAGTGAGATCGTTAATCCTACGGATGAGCGAGTAGAGAATATACTTAAGGCGGGCGAGAAGCATTTCAAGCAATTCGGATTCCGTAAGTCCTCTATAGGCGAGATTTGCGCCGACGCCGGTATATCCAAGCCAACATTCTACAAGTATTTTGACCGCAAGGAGACTCTGTTCTTCGCCGTGATCATCTATTTGAGGCGTGACTGGTATACTACATATATGGAACGAATCAAGGGACTTAGTACGGCAACCGAAAAGCTGTCTGCATTCCTTGAGGTATCAGAGGAGTTTCTGCGAGTCACCCCCATTCTCACCCAGAGCTTTATCCAATCCCCTGGCCTTTACAAAAGCTGGGCCGGGCATCCGTTGAACATAGAGTCCTATCTGGCCAGCGTGGACTTCGTTGAAAAGATAATCATGGATGGCATCGCCTCTGACGAGTTCCGTGTCTCCGATCCACGACGCACAGCGCACGTGATCGTCTTGGCTTCCACCCTCTTTGTAATCTTCGAGCCACAGATGCCTGGTACGTCCAAGAAATCAGATGCAAGCTTCCTGTTTGATCTGTTGCAGCACGGGATCGTAAAACGCCACTGAGGGCTGAACGTTCTTGCAGGGAGGGGCTCCTCTTTTTTCCCTTCACAGAATGGATCGGAGGGAAAAAATCTAAAAAGCTCGCCCCAATACTACATCTCATTTATCCCCTGCGATCTTTTGTGCGCAGCACAAAAGGAGCATTAAAAAAGGCCGCCAATTTTGGCGGCCTTTGGTGTAAGCTTAGATTACCTGCTGGATTCTCTCAGCCAGTCTCTTACCCACTGCAGTGTTTTATCAGAAGACGTGCTGATCTTGCTTTCGTGCTTGGTGAAGATGGGGTTAAGCTTGCGGCGAAGCTCGGTTTCTGATTGATCGGTAAGCGAGCCGTAGGGAATGCTCAACTCGTGCTCACCCATTGTGAGAATGGTCATGTTGCTTTCTTCGTTGGATACGCTGAATCCCAGGGTTTTCAGCGAGCTGATGATGTCTTGCCCTTTGGGTCTTTGAGTCGCCATTGCTCCTCCTTAAAGGTTTAAACGCTATTATACAACCGTTTCTACCGGCAAGATACTCACACCTGCAAGAATCTTGCCCAAACGGACTGTCCCACACATCTTCCTTCTGCATTTTCGACAAGGGAACAACACTTGCTATAGCAGTTCGCCCACTTCTCCCAATATGTGATTATAGGTTAAGTACGCCACGCGTCAAGGTACATGACAATACGTCAAAAACTCAAGGACTAAACTTCATAATCTACACAATATTCCCGGTCTGAGCTTACGCAAAGCGGACAGATTGTGTATCAACGTCAGCCCTTTCTTCTAGAGTACAACGAACGTCTCGTTGCGCAATGATACGGTCATTGCACTCTATAATAAACACCCTACGAGGTTAATTTAATTTGCTCCTTTTTGCCTGCGGCAAAAAGATCGCAGAAAAAATAGGGAGGGACGTTGACACCTTTGG
This sequence comes from Caldifarciminota bacterium, assembly GCA_023128825.1. Taxonomy (GTDB): domain Bacteria; phylum Hydrothermota; class Tepidihabitantia; order B3-TA06; family B3-TA06; genus B3-TA06. The sequence goes on from JAGMDF010000003.1 coordinate 3,388, forward strand.
TGTCCGCTACGCACCCGACAGAGCACAAGCGTCAGGTCGGTCCCTACAAACTACATATCAATCATCTTCTGCCCAAATATCGTCGAACCAAACCCGAGGAACTTCAATTTCTTTAGCCGCTTCGCCTAGCACATCTTGAATCTTGTAAAACTTCTCCTCTGTGTCAACATCTTTCAATTGTGTTGGAAAGCGTTCTCCTACCAGCTTGCGTAATTGGCTAAGAACCGTCTTGTCTATCGGAGTATAAAGCCACCCTACAATCTTCTCTGCCTGGTTATCATCAAAGAAATGACTATTCAACACAATGTCGTATAGATATAAGTCGAGTACCTTGGTAGCATGTGCCCATTTTCTATGGCCAGAACTTCCATTCTTAATCGCACCTGCTATTTTTCCCAAGTTCTCTTCAAACCATCTCTTATATCCGTTTTGAGAGTTGTGTTTAAGCAGCTCATCTAGCTTTATCTCATAAAGAATTTGAACCAATTTGTCCTTTGTACCTTTGGGGCCTAGAAAACGAACCATTGACGGCCCTAAGACAGTTTTAGCACTCCTTTGCCTGATGGCGTTTCGATGATTTTCCTTTATGCGCTCAAACTCCTTCTTCAGTTTCTTGTTCATGCTATCCTCCTTAATCACCTCAATTATACTACTCCACGCCAGTATTGCCAATAGGCTGGGATCAGTAGGTTTAGCGTGCGCTTACCGCTTACCCCTTCTCCCAGGGGGAGGGAGAGTAATCTGCGGATTCATAAGCCCGTTTATCTCTTGAATACTTCCTTCAGGGCATCTTCGAGTATGGAAAGCGCGGTATCCACATCCTCTTTGGTAGCCACTAAGGGCGGGATGAACCGGATGCCTGAAGCGCCGCAGCCAAGGATGATTAACCCGCGCATGAACGCCTGGCGTACCACGGCGGTGCGTTTTTCAGGCCAACCCTCGCGGCTCTCCTTAGATTTCACTACCTCGACCGCCAGCATCAGGCCCCGGCCACGGGCATGGTCCAGATGATCCCATGATTGAGTCAAACCCTCGAGCTTGGACTTGAAATAAGCGCCGACCTTGGCTGCGTTGGCAACAAGTCCTTCTTCCAGAAGCTCGATGGTGGCAAGCGCCGCCCTGCAGGATACCGGGTTGCCGCCGAAGGTTGAGGCGTGCGCGCCGGGCTTCCAGTCCATAATGGACGAAGATGCGACGGTCGCTCCCAGGGGCATTCCCGATGCTATCCCCTTGGCTAAGGTCACGATGTCGGGAAGCACCTCATCGTGCTCTATGGCGAACATCTTTCCTGTGCGGCCCATTCCGGCCTGAATCTCATCCGAAACAAACAGGATGCCGTGCTTCTCGGTAAGTTCCTTGAGCGCCTTCATGTATCCGGGCGGCGGCACGTTGTACCCGCCCTCGCCCTGGATAGGCTCTGTAAAGAACCCGGCCACCTCTTCTGCAGGAATCTCGCCCTTGAACACCACGTCCTCGATGTAGCGAAGACACCACAGATCACATTTCGGATATGTCTCGTGGAAGGCGCAGCGGTAGCAGTCAGGATAGGGAACGTGGATGACCTGAGGGACTAAAGGTGCGAAGCGTTCGCGCTGGATCGATTTCGAGGAGGAAAGAGACAACGCGCCGAAGGTTCTGCCGTGAAACGCACCGTAGTAGGCAAGCCAGTAGGGACGCTTCGTATGATAGCGTGAGAGCTTCATCGCCGCCTCAACCGCCTCGGCACCGGAGTTGGAAAAGAAAACCTTCTTGTTTGGCGCGCCCGGGACAATCTCGGCAAGCTTTTGGGCCAGTTCGGCCTGGGGAGGGTAGTAGAAGTCGGTGCCTGACATGTGCAGGAGCTTTCCAGCCTGATCGCGGATAGCAGCAACGACCTTGGGGTGGCAGTGACCGGTGGCGCATACCGCGATGCCTGCGGCGAAATCAAGAAAGCGGTTGCCGTCCACATCCCATATGTTTACCCCCTCGCCGCGTTCGGCGGCAACGGAATAGAATCCGTCGCGTGTGTACGAAGGTGAGATGTACTTACTGCTTTTTTCGACCAGCGCCTCGAAGTTGGGGCCTGGCAGCTTCTTTATCTCCGGCTTGGCCATAACGCCTCCAATTTAATCAGGTTGCCAGTATATGTCACTGACATGTGTTTCTGACATGTGTCTCGAACGCGTGTTACGGGCGGGTGTTACGGGTGATTCTACGGATTAAAGTGACGCAGTCAAGGATATCTGACTTCTTAAAACCGATGCCAAAGACGACACCATGACTAGTTTTGTTGCCGAAGAACCTGCGAAAGAAACACCAACTCTTTGGACCCCGCTCTCCCCTATCGGAAACAAAATAGTACTGCTGTATCACAACAATCCTGAGGGTCTCCATGCGCAGGTGTTCGATGCCACAGGCCGCAAGGTGAATGAGGTACATGCGGATGGATCGTCAGGAACAATCACCTGGGGCGAGGATCAAAGGCCTGGCGTTTACTTCATCAGGGTTGAATCCGGTGTGTCACGCCAAATGCAGAAGGTAGTTTTGATCAGATAGTCGTTGCGAGGAGCGTTAGCGACGAAGCAATCCCATTTAACTGCGACCTTTTTGCCGTAGGCAAAAAGGAGCATCACAGATCGCCACGCCAGTCTTCGAGTGGCTAGCGATGACATTTGTGTGTTCGTGGTTCCCGCGACGGCGTAAGCCGGAAGTACCTTCGTGGGGTGAAGGCGTTTACTTTATCAGACCTGAAGGTAAAAAAGCAGGTGTAAGGAAGGTTATCATTATTAACCAGCTCCATGGGTAAAAACCCTTGACATACATACCAAATTTGGTTATCCTCAGGTTTAAACTCAAAGGAGGCGCACTGTGAAAAAAATCCTGCTTTTGTTAGCGCTTGTAATACCCCTCACAGCCATGGGTGGGCTTTTAAAAACCCCCAAACTGAATACAAGGAAGGTTGAAGTTTTTACCGAAGAGGTAAAGATCTTCGAGGCAAAGGTTGACACTGCCGGAGACCTGCTTTATACTGCTACGGATAAATTCTTTGCAATCCTGGATTCGGCAATAACCCTGCCTTCCCTTTCTGAGGTTTGGACCGAGGTTAAGGCGGGCCTCAAGTCCGCGGCTACCGAGGAGGCAAAAACCGCTGCCGAAGGAGGCTATCTCAAATACTTGAACGATACCGACGCCCGCAAGGCGACCCTGGACAGCCTCTGGCTAGATGACACCGTCCGGACGGCGATCGTCGGCCATCTCATCAATCAAAAGGACAACCTGGTTCCCGTGAAGGATGAGTTGGAAACCGCCCTGCAAGTAGACAAAGCGGCCATTGGAAGATACGACAAGATCTTCAACGCAGGCAAAGCCGCGATAACTGACCTTACCAACCAGATCGCGGCAAATCCTCTGGCCGCAGTATCTACTAAACCGGTACTTGATGAAGGGAAGGAGGCGCTGAGAACCTTCCCCACGCTCAAGAAAACGGCCAACCGGCACGTGAAACTTGCCACCTACATCCTGGACAAGATCAAAGAAGTATTTTAACGTCCCGTGACTCGACGATAAAAGTAAAACGGGGAAGTCTATTCCCCGCTTTTTATTGTTAATCTTCAGCTACTCGATCAGCCCGCGCTTGCGCAAGAGTGCGGTTACCGTCTCCTCAAGCTCAGGCAGCACCGCATCGTCGAGGTCGTAGTAGACCCTTGTGCAGGGTTTATTGAACTCGATCACCTTGCCCAGATCGATGGGGGTTCCGATAACCACAGAATCGGCAGGCACCGCGTCTATTGATGCCTTCAGGTCGCGAAGCTGTTCTGCACCGTATCCCAGAGCGGGTAAGAGCGGAGCGGTCTGGTTGTAGCGCTCGATCGTCTCCTTGATCCGTCCGACGGCGTAGGGTATGGGATCAACGATCTGGGCTGCCCCAAAGCGCTCGGCTGCGATGGTTCCCGCACCTATCTTCATCCCGCCGTGGGTGAGCGTGGGGCCGTCCTCGATCACAACCACCCGCTTGCCCCGGATAACATTTTCGTCATCAACGCGGACCGGCGAGGCGGATTTGATGACCTTTGCGCCGGGATTGAGTCTCTTCGCCGCTTCTTCGACCTCTGCAATCTGCTCAGGCGTGGCCGAGCAGATCTTGTTGATTAAAATGATATCGGCCATTCGGAAGTTCACCGCGCCAGGATAGTAGGTCTGTTCGTGACCGGCGCGCAGAGGATCGGCCAGAACGATCGCCAGGTCCGGTTTGTAGAATGGTATGTCGTTGTTGCCGCCGTCCCAAATCACCAGCTGGAACTCCTGCTCGCAGGCGGAAAGGATGGCTCCGTAGTCCACCCCTGCAAAAACGGTGCTGCCCGCCTGGATGTGCGGCTCGTACTCCTCGCGCTCCTCTATGGTGCAGTTGTATCTGTTCATGTCTTCAAGGGTATCGAATCGCTGCACCGCCTGGGCTGCAAGGTCGCCGTAGGGCATGGGGTGGCGCACCGCCGCGTAGCGAATCCCGTGCTTGCGAAGTATGGATGCCACCGCACGCGAGGTCTGCGACTTGCCCGCACCGGTGCGAACCGCGCAGACGGAGATAACAGGAAGCTTGGAAGAAAGCATGGTACTCTTCGGACCCAGAAGCCTGAAGTCCGCACCCGCGGCCAAGGCAGTTGATGCACGATCCATCACGTAGGTGTGACTTACGTCGGAATATGAAAACACAACCTCGTCCACGTCGTATTTCTTGATTAAATCAACAAGCTTCTCCTCCGCTTCGATTCCTATGCCCTTGGGGTAAAGCGGGCCTGCCAACACAGCAGGGTAGCGCCGGCCCTCAATATCAGGAATCTGGGCGGCGGTGAACGCCACGACCTCGTAATTCTCGTTATTTCTATAGTAAACGTTGAAGTTGTGGAAATCGCGCCCCGCAGCACCCATTATGATAATCCGTTTCCGCATGAAAACTCCTTTTTGAAAATCCAGAGATTGCCTGCTCGGAGTTCAAGCATACGGATTAAGATGTGCTTGTCAACTCATCGAGGGTTTTGGCTGCTTCCTCTCTTGGAGGTTTGACAAGATTGAAAAAAAGAGTATATTTTAACCGAAAGGAGGAGAGGATGAACAAAAGATACCTCTTTACAGTTGGCGTACTTCTGGGGGGAGTGCTAATCACTTCATGCGTTTCGCCGTTCTACGGCACCGCACGGATAGAGAAGGGGTGGAATGCGGACGTAGGCATCGGAGGCATGCAAACCCTCGTACCTAATTTAGATAGCTGGGGCTATTCCCTTTTTTGGGGGACTAGAGTAGATGGTGAAATAAGTTATGGCTTCGACAAGTATCTTCAGGCCCAAGCCCGGATGGGGATAGGTTTCTATCACTCCTATCTACCTTTTTTCGTTGATCCTGGTATTGGACTTCAAGCCGCCTTGCCCGTCGGTCCTATAACCCCAGCTCTAAGAACCGAGGTTTCATATTACGGCGGCGGAGTGACCTTCTCACCTGCGGTGCTCCTTGGAATAGGCAGGAAGGAAAGAGTCACTCTTGGGGGACGGATTCACATCTTCGGAAATGCAGGTGATGATCCACATCCGGAGTACGGTCCTTATCTGGAAGACACGCCCACCGATTTTTTCGTAACGGTTCACCTGGGCCGATGGAATATCTTCGCCGGTTCCCAATTATTCTATCATTCTTTCCGTTACCCACACGAAAGGCCGGTTGCAACCGCAGGTATAGGATATAAACTCAAGTGAAGGAAGGGTTATCAGAAGCCTCCCAGCAAGAAAATTCTTCACCTAGCAGCGAACCAACAATAAGGCTTACTCTACTGAGGGTGAGCTTCTAAAAAACATCAAGAAGGAGGTGGTAACATGTTCAAAATAAAAGCAAAGAACCTTAGGCCGCACACCCTCCTTATAGCCACACCCTGGTAACTATCTCTTGGCGCACGAACTGTTGCGGGTTGACATACGTTTAGAATCAGTTAGAATTAACACGGATTTTACTGATCGAGTTGTGGCCTTGGATAAGCAAGAGAAGATATTCGTCCAGGAGGGAAAATGAGTAGAACGATGGTTATCTTTGCCGTACTTACGCTGCTGGCGTTGCCGGGATTAGGAGTAAGTACCGCAGCCGCCGACAGCCTTGACATAACCCCTTACGAGATAGCGGCGCCGGAGAGAGTCCAGCAAGAGCCTTTCAGGCCTCGGGCGTGGTTCGCTGAACGCGGAGGAATAGAAGTCCAAGAACCATCTCTGATTTGCCTTATTGTAGATTTAGATACCCAAGATTCGGTATACATAGACACCGTACCTTTATGGAAGGTGGAACCCTACGATACCATACGGGGCACCTTTGATGAAACTAATCCTGCACCCGACGTCTACGAGATCACCTTCTGGGCGGAGAATGATTGGCCTGTGAATATCAGCTACCCCCCGCTTGTGGATACCTTCTACTACCAAGTAGATATAACGGAAGCCCCTGTGTCCGGTGAATTCAGTCTGGACGCGGTCTCCCTTGACCCGGCCACAGCCTCTGTAATTATAGCTTTCTCTCTGGGACGCTCTACCGAGCTTACCCTTTCCATCTATGATTTGACCGGCAAGATCGTAACCCGCCTTGCGTCAGGCACCTGGAACCAAGGCCGACACTCTGTGCGGTGGTATACGGCGGGTGCGGCACCTGGCGTTTACTTTGTGCGTCTCTCAACCCCTGGGTTCTCTCGTTCCCGCAAGGTGGTACTGCTGAACTAGATTCAGAATAAGGTCTTTGTGCGGGATTCGGGGCTAAAAACTTGACGTGCACCCAGAGATAACTATACTGGGGCAATTTGATAAAAGGAGTTCCATAATGCCAGAGACAAACCTGCGTGTAAGGAGGGTGATTACCGCCATAGTTTCACTGGTTCTGATCTCAGCGACCTGGCTTCCGGCTGCAACGGTTACCCCCCAGGAAGCTCTAAAAGCGGCAATGACCCACATCCAATCCATGACCAACGTATGGAGCCAACTCCCGCACCTTAAAGATCAAACCGTAAATGTAGACAAACTCAAGGAGCTGCGCGAAACCGAATCAGACCAGCTTCTGGGTTACGTTGCCGAGCTTACACCGCGAGGATTCGTGGTGCTTTCCGGAGATACCCAGCTCGCACCGATAATCGCCTATTCCTATCGCTGCAACTTTCCCTGGGATGAGGACCCGGGGAACGTCCTGCTTTGGATGCTAAAAACCGACCTGGATTTAAGAGAAAAAGCCGTCTCTGTGACGGACGCAGACATCTTGAATGCGAACGGCTCTTCATGGGAGAACTACCTTGCGGACAATGTGTCACTTGAGGTAACCGGACAGTGGCCTTCTCCAGGTTCTACCCACACCGGTGGATGGGTCGAAACCACCTGGCGTCAAACTTACCCTTACAACGCCTACTGCCCCAAAGACCCGGAAACGGGCAAGCGATGCGTGGTGGGGTGCGTTGCCACGGCGATGTCCCAAATAGTAGACTATCATTGTAACAGAAGAAACTACATGAGCGACGTTCAACTCTACCGGTATGACAGATATGTCTCAATGATGACAAGTCCATATATACGCATTGACCAGGACTCCTCTACGTACGACTTCCCCTCGTTCAACACCCTGAACGGATACCTGGTGGATCTGAGGAACATCTACCTTGCAGATTCCACCCCTGGTTATTACGATGTTGCCGCACTTGCCTTCACCTGCGGCATCTTTGTCAAGATGCACTATTCAAGCAGCGGCTCGGGAACCACCGTAGATCGCGTTTCATTCGCCTTGATGTTCAAATTCGGATACCCCTCGGCGATGAATGTGGACAAAAACACAGCTTGGTTCTACGACACCTTAAGCCAGAACATGAAGGACGCCCTGCCTGCGGAGCTGAGTATACACTATCCGGACGGTTCATACGGCCATGCGATCGTCTGCGACGGGCTGCGCGAGATTGAAGACGAGGACGACCAGTACCATCTGAATTTTGGATGGGGACCTGACAGTCCTGATCCGATCACAACCGCGTGGTACGTCCTGCCTCAAGGGATGCCTCTTGGCTACAGGGTGGTATCAGGTGGGGTATTATCCATCAGACCCCCTGAAAGCTCATACGTAGCGGAGCGCGCGGAGCCGCATCCTGATCTGCCCTTTATTGAACAACTCTCCCCTACCCTACAGATCGCTCCGGCTGCATTCACTTTATCTTACGGACTCCCCTGGCCTGCAAGGGTACGTTTGAAGATATACGACATCAACGGCCGGATGATCAAGACTCTCCTGGACGAAGATATGCCTGCCGGTTACCATCAAACAGAATGGGACACGCGAGATGGAAAGGACCGCGAGGTCGCGTCCGGGACATACTTCTGCGTGCTCGAAACCACAGAAGGTGCCTGCAAGACAAAGGCCGTTGTGATAAGATAAGAACCCTTCCGGCTGCAATAGTCGCTAACTCCGCTGAGTTGGTGATGACGTAAACTGCTCCTTCCTGTCCATGGTCTATACATCCTCCAGCAGCACGGGTTAAACGCGGATACCAACTGGGAGATAGTTTCTTCTGTCGGCCAACAGATTGTTTTACGTTACTCGGATAGTCCTCAAGGCTTCCATGCTGTTATATTCGACATCATAGGCCGCAAGGTGGATGAGGTGCACGCGACTGAATCCTCTGGAATGATCACCTGGGGGAAGTGTTACGGGGTGTTACGGGCCTGGGGTGTACTTCGTCAGGGTTGAATCCGGTGCGTCAGACCAAACTCAGAAGGTGGTTTTGATCAGATCGCCCTCACCCCTTCCCTCTCCCGGCGGGAGAGGGGGGTATGGTTCTCCTCGCCTTTTGAGAAACGTAAGTACCACCGTCTGGCAGGATAAAGGTGGGGGTAATAATTATCTCCCCTTCCCCTTAATCCCCTACCCTATGAGCGCATAAAGCACTCAAGGGGCACACTGTCCCACCAGGGGAGGGGAATTAAGCCGCTCAGGGGTCCCCGCGCGGATACGAAGCAGACGCGTGGGGTAAAGTAAGCTTTGGGAGAGAAGTCAGAGGTGAGGGGATCAATGTTCCTTGTTGTCTTATTGACAAAGAATATTCTTACGTGGTGTGTTACGGGTGTTACGGGGTGTTACGGGACGGGTTGACAGGGGGGTTATTTTCGGATAAGCTTACTAACTAGAGCTATTGTAGGAGGAAGTCCATGTGGGAGAAAAAACCACGTTACGAACGACAGTTGATGCCGGGTGAAGTGCTTTTCCATGAAGGGGATACAGGCGAGGTGATGTACTTCATCCGCAAGGGCAAGATCAAAATCTCCGTAGGTGAGGAGGATCAGGAGAAGGTGTTTGCGGTGCTTAAGGAAGGTGATTTCTTCGGCGAGATGGCGGTAATTGACGGGAGCCCGCGATCTGCCAGCGCCACCGCAATAGAGGAAACGGACCTCATAATTATCGACAAGGAGTCGTTCGTCTCCAAGATCAACGAGAATCCGCTGGTCGCTTACGTGATCGAGACGCTTACAAAACGAATTCGCACCCTTGACGAACAACTCAAGTATCTCACCATCAAAAGCGACGAGGAGCGTATCATCCACTTCGTCCTGGCCCGCGCCAAGCAACAGGGCACGCCGATGGATGAAGGGGTAAGCCTTGATCAGATCTCCACTGAGACTATCTCCCATATCACCGGGGTTGACATCAAAAAGGTAGAAGAATACCTGAAGCGTTTGGAGGACGTGGAGCTTATCAAGGTAGGCGAGGATGAAATCACCGTGCGCAACATCCCGGACCTGGATGAATACATCCGCTACCTGAAGCTGCGCGACAAGTTCAAGGCATAGCCTGTGAGAAGAAAAGAGCCGATGACGAAGGCTGCGAGTCAAAGATAGTGGTGTGTTTCCTGCAAAGGTTCCCTCCCAGTTAAAAACCGCTTATGAGTAACGCAAACTCCGAGGCGAAAGATAAGCCTGATGCCTTAAGGCTTCTTGAGCGTCTTGCTCATATTGCCGAGGAGAAGAAAGAACTTGAAGCCAGGCTGACCGATCGGGCAGTGCTTTCTGATCCGAAGGAGCTCAAAAGAGCCTCCTACCGGTACAAGAGATGCGAGCAGATACTCTCACTTGGAGAGCATCTGCAAAGCACCCTCAAGGAGATAGAGGCCGCCGAGGAGATGCTTTTGGCAGGGGAAGAAGACGAAGGTTTCCTGGATGGAATTCGGGCGGAGATTGCGGAGCTTGAGAAAAGAACGAATCTGCTGACAAGCGAGCTGCGTGCCTTGCTGATTCCACCGGACGAGCGCTGGCAGCGCAACTGTATCATGGAGATACGAGCCGCCGCCGGCGGAACCGAAGCGACCCTATTTGTCAGTGACCTTTACCGCATGTATTTCCGTTACATCGAGCGCAGGGGATGGGGCCAGGAGGTGTTTTCTTCGAACGCAACACAGATAGGCGGCCTCAAGGAGATCGTCTTTCTTGTTAAAGGGGAGGAAGCCTTCCGTTACATGCGATTTGAATCCGGCGTGCACCGTGTGCAGCGGGTGCCCGAGACCGAAGCCTCAGGCCGCATCCATACATCAACCGCCACCGTGGCGGTATTGCCCGAAGCCGAGGAGAAGGATGTCGAGATCGATCCCAAGGATCTTGTGATAGAAACCTTCCGCGCATCCGGAAAAGGCGGCCAGCACGTGAACGTCACCGACTCGGCTGTACGCATCAGGCATAAACCCACCGGGCTTTCGGTAAGCTGCCAGGATGAACGCTCACAGCACCAGAACCGGGCAAAGGCGATGCACATCTTAAGGGCAAGGCTGCAGGAGCTGATGCGAGCAAAAGAAGAGACCAAACAGGGAGCCGAACGCAGGGGACAGATAGGCACTGGGGAGAGAAGCGAGAAGATCAGAACATACAACTTCCCGCAGAACCGGGTAACCGATCACCGCATCAAGGTAAGTCTTTACAGGCTCGACGAGATACTTGCAGGCGACCTATACGAGTTTCATAATCTGTTACTTGAAGAGGAGGCGCGACGATATGCAGAAGACAGCGCTTGAAGAAGCCCGCTCGGCTTCTCTGAAGATCGACCGGCAGGAGAGGCTCCTTATGCTTGAATACGTCACCGGAAGATCACTGCCCACGCTGATCGCCAGAAAGGAACCGCTCGATCCCGACCAGTCAAGCCGTCTGTCTGATCTCATCGAGCAACGCGAGAAGGGAGTGCCCCTTCAGCTTTTGCTCGGGACAGCCGCGTTTCTTGATTTTGACCTAGAAGTAACCCAAGGGGTTTTCATACCGAGACCGGAAACCGAACAACTGGTTGAGCGGACACTGGACGAGCTAAACGAAGATCCAGGGTTGATCCTGGAGCTTGGTACGGGCATGGGCGCAATCGCAATAGCCCTGGCGCAAAAGTTCCCCGAAGCCCGCCTGATCGCTACCGACATCTCCCCTATTGCCCTGAGATTGGCTGAGCGCAACGCAGAAAGAATGAAGATTAGAGAGCGTATTCGATTCGTCATGGGCAATCTCTTTGGGTTTGAGGGTGCCTCAAGGCTTGAAGGAAGACTGGATCTTTTGATCTCCAATCCTCCTTACATACCGACCGGTCTTCTTGCAAAGCTTCCACCAGAGGTTCGCAACTTCGATCCTCTCATATCTCTTGACGGCGGGTCCGATGGCTTCAGGATTGTAAAAGGGATCCTTGATGAAACGGAAAGGTTCCTTGCCCCTAAAGGACTTGCGGCCCTTGAGATAGACCCACTGCTTTCGGAGCCCCTTGAGCGCTACGCCGAAACCTCACCACTGCAGTTTAAGAAGGGGGTTGACAGTTACGGAAATCTGCGTTTCCTGTTCGTGAGGAGATAATGAAGATAGCGGTAGTATACAACAAGAACAAACCCAACGCTACTGAGATACTTGAGCGTATCGAGGGGTGGGCCAAGGATAACGGGCACGAACTTCTGATCTCTTCCCCTCTTGATGAGTCGGTGGATTTTCTTTTAGCCCTTGGCGGCGACGGCACCATGCTTCGGGCGGTGCGCGAGGCGGGTGAATTAGAGGCACCGATAATGGGTATAAACCTGGGCGGGCTTGGTTTCCTTACCGCGTTTCAGTCGGCAGATCTCAAACAGGCGCTGGACGACCTCTCTTGCAAGCGGGTACGGATAGAGGAACGTATGCTGCTTTGTGTAAAGTGTAAGAACGAGGAGTTCTTCGCGCTCAACGATGCAACCTTCAACGTGGGTTCGGAGGCGCGCGTGATCGAGCTTTCCACCTACTTAAACGGCGAGTTTTTAACGCGCTTCACCGGCGACGGTTTGATCGTCTCCACCCCTACCGGTTCCACCGCCTACTCGCTTGCCGCGGGCGGGCCTATACTTGATCCAAGGCTTGAGGCGATTATCCTCACCCCTATCTGCCCGCACGCCCTATCGGCAAGACCCATGCTGGTCCCGCCCAACTACACGGTAACGGTAGAGGTAGGCTCCAAGAATCCTCCGGTGACCCTCACAACCGACGGTCAGGAAAGACGCCAGTTGGAGACCGGCGCGAAGGTCACGTTCTCCAAGGCTAAACGTCACGCCCGGATCATAATGCCCCAAGATGTTTCGTTCTTCCAGATCCTTCGTCACAAGATGCGCTGGGGAGGCCGACCTGATGCTTGAACGGTTGTGTGTGCGTAACTTCGCCCTGATCGACGAGCTGGAGCTTAACCTCTCCCCGGGTTTAAATATCCTGACCGGAGAGACGGGAACGGGTAAATCGATCCTTCTCGGCGCGCTCTCGGTAGTGCTGGGCGAGCGCATCACCGAAGATCTTTTCCGCACCGACGGCGTGCCACTCGAAGTAGAAACATGCCTCCACGCCAAGAACCTTAAACTGCCAGGATGGATTGAGGCGGAAGATGATCTCCTCTTGATCAGGCGTAAAGCGAAGTGCGGAAAACGACCGCAAAACTTCGTCAACGACCGGCAAATTACCCAAACCGCTCTCGCAGAACTCGGAGACGGTCTGGTAGATATCCACGGCCAGCATCAGCATCAGTTACTCTTAAAAACATCCACACATAGCGAGTTCCTGGACGCCTACGGCGGATTGAAAAACTTAAAGACAAGCTATTCTTTCAAGTTCAACGATTACTACAGAACGGTTAACACTATCAAAAAACTCAAACAAGACCTCGAAAGACGCACAGAGCAGCGCGATTTCCTTGCCTTCCAGCTTTCAGAAATTGAAAAACTCGACCCACAACCGGGTGAGGTTACAGAACTCAAGAAAGAACAGGAGCTTCTGGCCTCTGCCGAGCGCAGGGCCGAGATGGCAGGCCGGTTGATTGAGCTGATCTCCGAGCAGGAAGCATCGATCCTTGAAGGACTGGCACTTGCCACACAGATGCTTAAGGATCTGGCTGCGCTGGACACTTCACTTCAGGAAGCCTTGAAAACACTGGAAGATGGTGGGATCGCTGCAGACGAAGTATGGCGAACCCTGGTGCGATACCGCTCCTCAATCGAGTACTCGCCACAGCGCATCGAGGAGATAAACGAGCGTCTGTTTGCCTTCGAGAAACTGTGCCGCAAGCATAACGTGGATGATGAGGGGCTTATTAAATTGACGAGCGAACTGAAAACCAAGCTTTCCTCCATCGAGCTGGACGCCGAGGAGATAATAAAACTTGAGAAAGCCGAAGCCGAACTCCGGAAGAAACTTCTCCATCTCGCACGCACGCTCTCGGAAGCACGCAGAAGGACCAAGGAAAGCTTCGAACAAGCAGTGGAAGCTAATCTGGAAACACTGGCTATGCCAAAGGCACGCTTGGTTGTTGAATTCTTAAAAGTAGAAGACCCCGATGGCCTGTACGAGGAGAACGGTATTCGATACCGTCTCACTGAAAACGGTCTCGAAGATACGCAGTTTCTCTTCTCCGCCAACCCGGGTGAGGCGTCGAAGCCTTTGGCACGGATAGCCTCGGGCGGTGAGCTCTCGCGCATCATGCTTGCACTCAAAACCGTGCTTGTAGATTCAGACCAGGTGCCGGTGCTGGTATTCGACGAAATTGATGTTGGTATCGGCGGAAGCACCGCAGAAACGGTAGGCAAAAGACTCAAGGAGCTTGCCAGAAAGAAGCAAATCCTTCTCGTAACACACCTTCCCCAAATCGCACGCTACGCAGACCGCCACTTCCGGGTAACCAAAGAGGTCAAGAAAGGAAGAACCATCACCCGCATCAAAACGTTGAACAAGAAAGGGCGTGTGGAGGAGCTTGCACGTATGCTTGGCGGAGAGGAGATTACCGATACCGTGCTCGCACACGCAAGGGAACTCCTCCAAGACACCGAATGACCCGTAACACCCGTACCCGTAACACCACCCGTAACACACCCCGTACCCGTAACACCCGTAACACCCGTAACACACCCACTGACACCCTCCCGGATGCAGCGCCACAGGCGGTTAAAAACCCATGGCGATTCTGGACTATCCCCAATATCCTTTCCCTTATTCGACTCGCTATGCTTGCGCCAACGGTCTGGGCGCTGGTTACCCGACATAACCTTTTGGCTTTCATCCTGTTCGTGGCATCTTCCGTCACCGACACCCTGGACGGTTGGGTCGCCCGCCGTCTCAAACAAGAGAGCGAGTGGGGCAAAATACTCGATCCCATCGCGGACAAGCTTACCCTGAACACACTCGCCATGATCATGGCATTCCAGGGACGCATACCCCTATTTCTCGCTCTCATAGTACTGGTAAGGGATGCAATTATCCTGGGAGGCGGCCTTGTGCTCTTGACCTCAAGAACCTTCGTGCCTCAATCCAACTGGCCGGGCAAGGTTACCGGCTTTGCGTTCTTTGCCATGCTCTGCGCCGGCCTGCTTGACGCACGCTGGCTTCTTCGTGGATTCCTTGTCCCGCTGGTCACCGTACTTGTCTTCATAACCATCGTTGTATATACATACAGCTTTTTCCAAAACCTGGGTCGAAAAACCATGGAGAAATAGAATGCTCGTGCTTATCCTAAGTGATCTGCATGGTCACTCCGTAGAGCCTTTAGTTGGAATAGAAGGGGTTGATCTTGTCTTGATGCTTGGAGACGTAACAACGGGTGCCGGTCTTGAAAAAACCAAGGAGCGGATTCAGACCCTGCGAGGAGCCTATCCCGCACTTTATGTGATCCCCGGTAACTGGGAGCGGCCCCAATCCGCAGCGTGGTTTCAAGCCGAAGGCCTCAGCCTTGATGGAGAAGCAGTGCGATTTGACGGACTCCTTCTCTTCGGTCTGGGCGGCTCGATACCTACACCGTTCAACACACCGAACGAGTATACTGAGGAAGAATTGCAAGAAAAACTTGCCCTCTGTCCTGAACCTGGGAATGGCGAAAGGCTCGTGATCTGCTCGCACAATCCCCCATACGGGGCCTGCGACAAGGTGTTTTTAGGCAAGCACGTGGGGTCGAAGGCGCTGAGGACTTTTATAGATCAACGTAAACCTGACCTAGTACTCTGCGGACACATCCACGAAGCGCGTGGGATCGAGCAACTGGGATCAACCATCGTTCTTAACACAGGCACCGCCCCAAAGCATCACACCTTGATCAGGATCGAGAAGGAAATCTCTGTAGCCTTACATTAAACCCTTCACCTCTCCCCTCTCGCAAAAGATACAACGCGTGGTTAAACAATCAGCGGTTCTGACGACAACGGATGAAGTACTCGATGGATCGGTCGTAGGTCCTCTCCTCTTCCTGGGTAAAATAACAAGCCGGCAACTCTTCCTGCGAACGATGATAAGCTATGCACTCGCAGCATTTCCTCTTGCGCGAGCACGGTTCGTAGGTGCAGCTGTACTCGATCTGAGAATCGCACTCGTTCATCTTCTCCTTCCTTTGTGATTCAATCCTATCCTAAAGTGGTACGCTGTCAAACCTTGAAACCGAATAAAGCCCGCCTATACTCTGGAAAAACTCTGGAGGTCTAATGCACGTTCTTTGTTTATTGAGCGTTTTTCTCCTGCAGGCGGTTGAGCTGGACACCGAGCCGGCGTGGGAATCGGACGACTATGATTACACGACCGGCGGCGTCCTTGCAGACATAGATTCAGACGGCGATCTTGACCTGGTTACCGGCAACGGCAACGACATGGCCCGTAATCCCAACAGGGTCTACTATAATAAGGGAGGTAAGCTTGAGGAGATCGCTTCGTGGAGTTCAGCGGACGTAGCTTGCAACGGCCACGTCAGTCTGGGAGATATGGATGCGGACGGCGACCTTGACTTGGCCGTGGCCGGGTTCGCTCATCAAGGCGATTGGCAGTCCGATCCTTCGCGTATTTATCTGAACGAAGGAGGCACCTTTACTTCAAGTCCGATCTGGCTCGGCGGCGACACTTTGCAGGCGTTTTCATGCGACTGGGGCGACGTGGACGCGGACGGCGATCTGGATCTGGCGATTGCATCGGGCAACAACTACGACAACCGGAAACAGAAGGTGGTTATTTTTGAGAACGCGGGCGGGATGCTTTCAGCTGAGCCGATGTGGGAATCGGATGATGCAGACTTCAACCTGGACGTGTGCTGGGTGGATATAGATGGTGACGGCGACCTGGACTTGGCTGCGGGTGGTTATGCTACAAACCGCATCTACTTCATGGAGGAAGGAACCCTTAATCCGCAGGCAGGATGGGCATCGGCTGATGCGCACCATACCGTACAGTTGGCGTTCGCAGATTTTGACACTGACGGTGACCTTGACATGGCCACCGCAGACAACAACCAGAAAGGGAACGACGAAAGCCGGGTGCGGATATACCTGAATCACGAAGGTGCACTGGATACCTTGCCTTTCTGGGAGTCAAAGTTGTGGACGTATCAATCCTGCGTGGCGTGGGGCGACGTGGACGCAGACGGCGATCTCGATCTGGCTGCAGGCGGCTGGTGGGAACCGGTAACGGTATATGAAAACAACGACAACTCATTCGATCATCTGCCGAGCTGGTCGTGGAGCCCTTTCCCGAATGAGAATCTCGTCTGTGAGCAGGTAATCTGGGGCGAGGTTGACAACGACAACTGGAAAGAGGAAACGGAGAACTTCGGGGTGATATCCCAAAGAAAGGTGATCTATCCTTTCCATTTCCCGGCGTTGGATGTAGTTGAGGTTAAGATCGATGAATCACTTGCGTCACCGGGAGAATTTCTCTGGAACCCGGCAGACGGCTGGATTCAGATAAACCGAGAAGGTTCGGTAGAGGTAACCTACCGCTACTCCAAGTACCCCGACCTTCTGGTAACCAACTGGGTAGATGTTAAGGGAAACCTTCTCTTTCTCAATCAGGCTGAGGATACAAACGCGGTTGCCGAACTGCCTCCTCCTGAACTCCCTGTCCAGCTTGAAAAGACAATACTGATCCGAGGGGAACCCATCAGGCTTATGGCTTCCACTCCCCAAAGGATAGAAAAAATCTCGCTATACGACGTAACAGGCAGACGACTCACCGGCTTTGCCCCGGGTGATTGTCAAGCATACACTGAATTGCCTTTCGAAACCTCAGGACTTCCTCGCGGGGTGTATTTCCTCCACGTCCTAATCAGGCAGAAACCAATCACCCTGCGCTTCCAGATTATTTGATCATCAACACGAGGCTGCCGGAAAGCAGCCTCATAAATCTCTATCTGCTAACCTAAGGCTTCAGCAGGGCAACCCTAAGGC
>JAGMDF010000030.1 GCA_023128825.1 Caldifarciminota bacterium
GCTTGGTTCGGGACCAAGAGGTCGGTGGTTCGAATCCACTCGCCCCGATTTCACGATGGAGAGAGACCCTCAAATAATTCCGCTTTTCACCGCGGAGCAGATTGCAACAAGGGTTGAGGAGTTAGCTGCTGAGATTGGAGAGGATTACGCGGGTAAGAATCCATTACTGATAGGGATTCTCAAAGGGGCGTGGATGTTCCTTGCCGATCTTACCCGCTCGATCGCCATCCCCCACCAGATAGACTTCATCCATGTCTCAAGCTACGGTTCAGGGACCGAGTCCTCCGGCGAGGTGCGCCTCCTGACCGATCTTTCCACCCCGATTGCGGGCCGTCATGTGATACTGGTTGAGGACATCGTAGATACCGGACACACCCTTGCCACACTCCTCAACATATTGAAGGAAAGGGGACCTGCCTCACTCGCCGTCTGCTCCTTTCTGGATAAGCCTGAGCGCAGAGAGGTTGCCATTCATATTGATTATCTGGGATTTTCGGTCCCTAACAGGTTCGTTGTCGGCTACGGGTTGGACTGGGACGAGCGGTTCAGATATCTTCCCTACATCGGTTACCTTGAGTTTGAGGAGTAACGCGATGGGAGACGGGCAGAGAAGTATCCAAATAGGCGTTATCGGAGGACGTTACTGCTCCGAGAAGATCGCCGGGATTGCCGAGGAATTGGGACGACTGATCGCTGAACAGGGCTGGACCCTTATCTGCGGCGGGCGCGGCGGTGTGATGGAAGCGGCGTGCAGGGGAGCTTTCGAGGAGGGAGGCGTAACTATCGGGATACTGCCGGACTCGACCGACATAAAGGCGAATCCCTATCTCACCTACACAATCAAGACCGGCATGGGCGAGGGACGCAACGTAATCATCGTTCACTCATCGGACGCTCTGGTAGCGGTGGACGGCAAGTACGGCACTCTTTCGGAGATCGCCCTGGCTTTGGCGCGGCGCAAACCGGTGTTCGGGATAGGGACGTGGGATATATCAGGGGCGAAGAAGGTCAAGGATCCAGCCGAAGCTATCGAGCGAATCAAGGAGGTGCTCGGTGAGTGACGCGAGGCTGCACGCGGTGATCTGCGGCGTTGTTCAGGGTGTGAATTTTCGCTACTTCACGGTTAGACTGGCGCAAAGGCTGAACTTAACCGGCTGGGTTCGCAATCTCGGGTACGAGCGGGTGGAGATGGTGGCCGAGGGCGAGAAGGACGCTTTGAACGCTTTTCTTGAGGAACTGAGAATCGGACCTTCATCTGCGCGCGTCACCAGGGTAGATGTGCAGTGGCAAAAGCCCACCCACGAGTTCACAGATTTCCGTGTCACCTATGAAGAATGGTAGATGAAAAATGTGGAACAGCCTCTCCAGGCTGTTCAGTAATATTAGCACAGGCTAGAGAGCCTGTGCCACATTGTTGGTAAGCTATGAAGAAACCCACTGCTAAACCAGCCAAGAATTCCTACAGACGGGGTCTCCCCCACCTCCAAGCAGAAGGTAAAACTCTCTTTGTAACCTTTAATACATACGAGCGATGGGTGTTACCCGAATCGGTTCGGGGGTTGGTTTTACATCATTGCCTACATGATCACGGTGTAAAGATATACCTGCATGGCGCGGTAGTTATGCCCGATCATGTGCATATGGTATTTACTCCACTCAGGGACGAAGACGGGTGTACCTACGGCCTATCAGAGATCATGCAGGGAATAAAAGGTGCTTCTGCACGCAGCATCAATAAAACTCTGGGTCGTAAAGGCCAAGTCTGGCAAGATGAATCATTCGACCACGTCTTGCGTTCAGATGAAAGTGTGAGGGCTAAAGTAGAATACATCTGCCAAAATCCAATCCGAAAAGGGCTGGTAGAAGAAGAAAATGATTATCCTTGGCTGTGGCGGGAATGGGTTGAAGGGGCTGAATAGATGTAGGCTGTTCAGTAATATTAGCACAGGCTAGAGAACCTGTGCCACATAGCTTCAATTATAGGCCATAAAAATGTGGGACAGCCTCTCCAGGCTGTCATATAATAAAAAGGCACAGGCTACATTAGCCCAAGTTTCTTCCGTGTCGCCGGTATCAGACCACCCTGACCGATGAGGTCAAGGATGAAGCGAGGCAAAGGGTCGAATGTAAGTTCCTTTCCGGTGGTGTGATTGATAAGTTTTCCACCTGCCAGGTCAACTTCAATCTCGTCGCCTTCGGAGACGTGCTCGCGGATATCAGGTACGATAGCGATGGGGAGTCCCAGGTTGATGGCGTTGCGGTAGAAGATGCGGGCAAAGGATTCTGCAACAACGCAGCCGATACCGAAGTAGCGTATGGCGGTGGCCGCCTGCTCGCGGGAGGAGCCGCAGCCGAAGTATTTGCCGGCAACTATGATATCGCCCGGCTTGGCCTTTTGGCGGAAGTCAGGATACACGGTCTCGAACAGATACTTTGGGGTCTCCTCGGCATCGGTTATGGACATATAGCGACCAGGGTAGATAACGTCGGTATTCACGTCGTCCGGGAAGATCCAGGCTTTTCCTTTAACAGGTTCCATGTTACGCCTCCAGGTATTTGCGGGGGTCTGCCAGCTTGCCCTCGATTGCCGACGCTGCCACGGTTGCAGGTGACGCAAGGTACAGGAACGCCTCGGCCGAGCCCATTCTGCCCTGGAAGTTGCGGTTGGTTGATGTCACCGCCACCTCGCCCGGAGCAAGGCATCCCTGGTGAGCGCCCAGACAGGGTCCGCATCCGGCGTTGACTATCACCGCACCCGCGTCTATCAGGGTTTCGAGGATTCCCCGCTTGAGCGCCTCGCGGTAGATGCTCCACGAAGCGGGAACAACCAGCAGGCGGACTTCCGGGTGAACCTTGCGGCCATTGAGTACCCGGGCCGCTTCGCGTAAATCCTCCAGCCTGCCGTTGGTGCACGAGCCGATCACCGCCTGGTTGATCTTGGCGCCTCGGACTTCTGAGATGCCCTCGACGTTGTCCACCTGATGCGGACAGGCAAGCTGTGGTTCCAGGTCGGATACGTCGAAGGTGTGCTCAGACAGGTAAGTGGCATCAGGATCAGGGGAAATCATCTCGTAGGGGCCCTTGGCGCGGGTCTTAACGTAGTCCTCAGTGATGCTATCCGGGATAACGAACGCCACCTTGGCGCCTGCCTCCATGGACAGGTTGGAGATAACCATGCGGGAGGCGATGGACATGGAAGATATGGTATCCCCGGAGTACTCTATCGCTTTGTAGTCCGCGCCGTCTGCGCCGATGGTGCCGATGATGTTGAGAATCACGTCCTTGGCGTAGACACCACGAGGCAGCTTGCCGGTGACTACGATCTTCAGGGTCTCAGGCACCCGCAGCCACAGCTCGCCGGTTGCCCATACAGCGGCCATCTCGGTAGCGCCGATGCCTGTGGCAAACGCACCCAAAGCACCTGCGGTGGTCGTGTGTGAATCTGTTCCGACAAGAAGGATGCCCGGGCGGGAGAACCCCTCCTCCACCAGTACCTGGTGGCATACTCCGACATTTATGTCGTAAAAATTCTTGATGCCCTGGGCCTTCACGAACTCTCTAAGCTCCTTTTGGCCGATGGCAGTACGCTCAGACTCGGCAGGAACACGGTGATCGAAGATGATCACGATCCTGTCCGGGTCCCAAACCCGCTCCACGCCGATCTTTTCGAACGAGAGCTTGACCATGCGGCCGTTCTCGTGCGACATGGCAACGTCCACCTTTGCCGAAACGATCTCCCCTGCGCGAACGGTATCTTTGCCTGATTTCCTGGCCAGGATTTTTTCGGCTAAAGCCATTCCCATTGAAGCTCCTTTTTAAACAACAAATACCCTCCTTAATATTCCTTATTCATCAAACACGTTGGTTATCAATCCTATCTCCTGACGGGAAGAAGATTCCTGATACGAATCAATAATATAAGCTACTGAGTTGCCATCAGGAGAAAACTCAGGTTTATTTGCCCCGTAGTAGTCTATCTTCTTTCTGTCCCTTGGACAAGCTGTTATCTCAAAACTTGACCTGTCAAGCAGGTTGGTGAAGACGATGGTGTTACCATACCTGGCAAAAGGTGGCTCCTCATGGGTACGCCAATCTGCAGCGACATAATGCGGGGCTTGAGGATTTAGACTGATGTTTGAATATTCCCTCAAACCTGCCTTCTGCTTGCTGTCTGAGGTTAACGAGTAGATGGTGTTATGCATAAGGAAGGCGGTATCATTTGGAAACAGGTCAAATGCACCACCATATAAAAAAGCAAGTAGGGTATCAGGTGGCGCGCCGGTATTTAGATTCAGCCGCAGAAAATAATAACCCCATAAATATGAGGATGGTTCTAAAGTTATATAGAGGAATGAGTCGCTAACCTCTGAGAACCTCATTTGAGTTATAAAATAACCAGGCAGCATAAAAGAATCAAGGGCGTTCCCCTCAAGATCACTTAAATGGACGATGACGAAGTAAATGTCACTTTCGGGAGTAACGTACCAACTATCATAAGCGAGCTTATCGGAGACATGAGACAATGCAAATGCCCCTCCCCAACAATCTCTTCTGGGTGTAATCTCCTCGAGTATTTCAGTAGCCAGATCATATCGGAATACCGCTCCGTCCATAATCTTATGAGCCACGAAATAAATACTTTCTCCATCTCTAGACCACCGAACTGTGTGGATGAATGCATAATCGAAGGGGAGATCTGTGTATTCTACGATTATTTCGTACTTAGGGCCTGATAACCAGGAACAGCTAATCCACATAACTGAAAACAGCATAGGTATTAGATTGCGCAACCTCCCCATTTCCAACTCCTATTTGTCTCCGTATTTCTGCTCAACCACCGATTTAGGCAGGAAGCGCTTTTCCAGTTCTTTGTATTCAGGAAGACCAACCAGGCCCTTGAACTCATCGAAGGTGCACAAAAGATCGGTGCGGTCGGGCATGATGCCGCGTTCTTTTAAGACCTTCAGATACTCGCGCAGCCACTTGGTAACCACGAAGATGGTTCCTACCGGTACGGATACCCGGGCAACACCTAACTCTTTAAGCTCTTCGATAGGGATCAAGGGCGTCTTGCCGCCCACCACGGAATCGAAGAGATTTATGGAGACCGGTGCCGCGATCCTGGATACCGCATCCCTGATCATCTCCTTGTCGGTAGGGGCCTCCAAAAAGATCATGTCAGCGCCAGCCCTGGCATAGGCGTTGGCGCGCTTGATCGCATCCTCGTATCCGGTTACAGCGATGGCGTCGGTGCGGGCGTTGATAACGAAATCCGGATCAAGATCGGCACGAGCCTGGACCGCCGCTTCGATCTTCAAAACCATCTCCTCTTCGGAAACCAGCTGCTTGCCTTC
The DNA here is from genome assembly GCA_023128825.1 of Caldifarciminota bacterium. Taxonomy (GTDB): domain Bacteria; phylum Hydrothermota; class Tepidihabitantia; order B3-TA06; family B3-TA06; genus B3-TA06. The sequence continues at coordinate 5,355 of JAGMDF010000030.1, forward strand.
CATGTGTCCGCAGCGCTTGGGGAATACCTGGTCTTCCAGGTTGACTCCTGCCGCGCCCACCTGGATGAAATCCTGGACGGTACGGATAACGTTCAGCGCGTTGCCAAACCCGGTATCGCCGTCGCCCATCACCGGGATGCTAACCGCCTGGCATATCCGCCAAGTCATGTCAACTACCTCGTTCCAGCCCAGGAGTCCGACATCAGGCTTACCTAAGAGACAAGCTGAAACCCCGAACCCTGAAACCTGGGTCAACTCGAACCCCGCTTCCTCGATAAGCTTGGCAGAAAGTACGTCGTAGCACCCTGGTGCCACCACCGCCCTTTTCTCGTTAATCATCTTTTTGAGTTGAGTGGTTTTCTTCACGTACGTCCTCCGATTCAGGTTTTTCAATCTCGGTAAGTATAGGCTACGCCTAATAGAAGTCAAGAAACGTGCACTTGACACAAACACCCTTGGCTATATAGTGAGGAGTGAACCCGGTAATAGCAGAGGATAAGGGCTACGAAAAGATGGCCCATCTTTACGATTTTTTTGCCACAAGGCCAAACGTGGATTTTTTCTACCACTATGCCAAAAAGACGAGTCAGGTTCTTGATATTGGTGCAGGTACCGGCCGTCTCGCCCTTCCACTTGCAGAAAGGGGTATCGAGGTTTTTTGTGTAGAACCCTCTCCGGCTATGAGAAGCGTATTCAAAGAAAAGCTTGACGATCGCCCCCATCTTAAAGGTAAAATCACCCTGATTCCGGGCGACGCCCACTCATTTGATTACGGTCGCACCTTCCCATTAGCCTGCCTTTCCGCGATGTTCGATCATTTCCTCACCGACGAGGAACGTATCGCCTCCCTTACCAACATCGCCCGTCATCTCGAACCCGCAGGGACCCTCGTTTTCGACGTATTCTTCGGTTACATGAAAGATGAAGAGCTTTCCACTGCAGGTGAAGCTCAGGCAGGAGATGCAACCTACAAGCGGTTTGTGGGAGGAAAGGTTGTAGGTAACGTAAAGAAGTATCTAATCGTTTGTGAAATACACAAACAGGGTAAGCTCATAGAACGGATAGAGCAGTACTCCTCGGCAGGCATAACCGATTATAATACCCTGCATCGCCTGCTTACCCAGTCTGGATTCAAGGTCAAGCAAGAGTTCAACGAATATGAGTTTACGCCTTATAAGCAAGGCGATGAGCTTCTCATCGTAGAGGCCGTAAAGAAAGGAGGATAAGCCGTGGCAGAATCATCGCTTAAGAAGACAGATGGGAAGAACTTCACCGCTGCCAATATCGGCAAGTGGAAGGAGTTGGATAATTATACCTTCACCCATCCCAATCTTCCCGCTGGGTTCCCCGGCAAGTTGTTCCTAAAAAAGGAATTAGGGCTTACCGGCATGGAGGTATCACTTAACAAGATGCTGCCGGGAGAGGGAATGCCGTTCTACCATGCGCACCAAGCCAATGAAGAGCTCTACGTTTTCCTCAAGGGCAAAGGTCAGTTTCAGATTGACGGTGAAGTTGTTGATGTTAAGGAAGGAACCGTGATCCGGGTTGCGCCGGATGGCATCCGCGCGTGGCGCAACAACTCATCTGAAGAGCTTTACTTTATTGTCATTCAAGCTAAGGCGGACAGCTTATCCGGAGAAAACATCTCCGACGGCAAAGGAACCGGTGCTCCTGTCAACTGGACGGAATCCTAAAGCAAGGATGATAGGATGTTCAAGAGCATAAACACCATCGCGGTGTACGTTTCCGATATGGAGCGTGCCAAGAAGTTCTACGTCAAGGTTCTAGGATTCGATGTTAAGGTAGACCTTGGGCCTACCCTTTCATTCCTGCAATCTGGAGATATTCACGTTTATCTTGAAGCCGGACACAAGTCGGCTACGGTTGACAACAATAGCACCCGGTTGAGCTTCTTTTTAGAAACCGAGAAAACTGCAAAAGAGACGTTCGATGCGCTCAAGGCCGCGGGGGTTAAGACTCTGGAAGATGCGCCTGAGGAGGTGGGCGATGGAGTCTATGCGTTCCAGTTCCTTGACCCGGACGGCAATATACTGGAAGCAATCGGCCACTGACCGTAAAGAATATGCGGAGGCGATGCATGCCTTGCCCATACAACTTTTTTTAATCGTATACGTCTTTTATTGAAACAAAGGAGGAGATCATGGGGCCGCTAAAGCAAAAAAGGGGATTGGGTAAGGGAATCCTGGGGGGCATAATCCTTCTTGGGTTGACCGCCAGCATCGCAGTTGACAAACCGCTGATCCTTCCTATTATCTTCCCAACATCCTAAGGAGGAAATGTGATTGGAATCTGGATTCTTGTAGCGATTGTTGCGATCCTCGTGATCATTACCATCGTCGGCTACAACGCGCTGGTGGTCAAGCGCAACCGCACCCGAAACGCGTGGCACCAGATAGACGTTCAGCTTCGCCGACGATACGATTTGATCCCGAACCTTGTCGAAACGGTCAAAGGCTACGCGGCCCACGAGCGCCAGACCCTGGAGAACGTCACCGCCGCCCGCAAGCTGGGTATGGATGCAAAGACCGTGCAGGACGCGGCTAAGGCAAACAGCATGCTCTCAGAGACCTTAAAATCCCTGTTTGCGGTCGCTGAGGCCTACCCCGATCTGAAGGCCAACCAGAACTTTCTGGCTCTCCAGGAGGAGCTGCGTAATACCGAAGAGAAGATAGCGTTCGCCCGCCAGTTCTACAACGACGTGGTCATGAACTACAACACCGCGACCGAGAAGTTCCCGGGCATCATCTTCGCCTCGATCTTCGCCTTCAAGCGTTTCGAGTTCTGGGAGATACCCGAGGAAGCGGAAGCGGCGCGCGAGCCGGTCAAGGTAGAGTTCTAATTCCTGGCACCACATGAGTACCTAAACGTCGGGACGGAGCTATGAGACGCCGCACCCTTTACGGGATGATTGCCGCCAACCGCTGGCGGACGTTCGGGTTTATACTTCTCTTCGCCGTTATCCTGGCGCTGGTGGGCGGAGCGGTTATACGTTTCCTTCAGTACTACTACGGGGTTTACAGCCTGACCCCCTACGTCCTTTTCGGGCTCTTCATCGTCGGCTACAACATTATCTTCTTCTTTGCCGCCAAGAAGCTGGCCCTGGTTGCCAACGGAGCGCGCAGGGCCGATCCTGCCGAATACAAGCGTCTTCACAACGTGGTAGAGGAGATGGCCATCGCGTCGGGTCAGCCCAAGCCGGAGGTTTACATTATCCACGATTCGGCTCCAAACGCTTTCGCCACAGGCAGAAATCCCAAGAATGCAGCTATCGCGGTGACCACAGGTCTTTACGAAATGATGGACCGGGCCGAGCTGCAAGGAGTTGTAGCGCACGAGATGAGCCACATCCGCAACTACGACATCCTGCTTATGACTATTGTTGCCATCATGATCGGGCTTGTGATTCTTGCGCGCGACTTGTTCTGGCGCTGGGGCTTCTTCTTAGGGAGAGGCAGACGAAGGTCTTCAGGCAAGGGAGGAGGCTATCTGGCGCTTATCTGGCTGGCCATCGGCCTTGTTCTGGCGATACTCGCGCCTCTGGCTGTGGTGCTGATCCGGGCCGCCATTTCACGCCAGCGCGAGTACCTGGCCGACGCATCTGCTGCGATGATGACCCGTAACCCTGAAGGCCTTGCCCGAGCGCTTGAAAAGATCGGTGCAACCTATCAGAAGATGCATCGAACCTCCACCGCCACCGCCCATCTCTTCATCTCCTCTCCGAAGTGTAAGGACAGGCCGGATCCCAAAAAGCCCCAAGCCAAGGTCAAGGTCAACCTTTTCTCATCCCACCCGCCGATCGAGCTTCGGGTAGAACGTTTGCGTAGCCTGAACCTTGGGGGTGAGTACGCAAAGCAGTTTACCTGGGTCTGGGCGCAGGACGCGGGATCGGCAGGTCTCAACGCATCGTCCGGGGCAATGGGGCTTGCCGCTTCCGCTGCTCCACCTGAGCCTTCTCAAACACAGCCTGCTCCTCGATCCGGCGACAAAAAAGAATCCAAAGACCACTGGGTAGACGAGTACTTCAGGAAGGGCAACTGATTCCCGTCAAAACGAACTCAAGGAAAGTCACGATATGTAACATCCATTCTGCCAGACAGGTATTCGGCATTTCGAGGACCCTTCCCCTTGCCGCAGTTGACTTATAAGCTTCCAGAGATATACTTTTGATTCATGTTTTTGAATCTTCACATGAAAGGAGGAAGCAGTTGGAGAGGATACTTTTGACCTCAGAGTCGGTGACCGGGGGGCATCCGGACAAGGTGTGCGACCAGATTTCCGATGCTGTGCTTGACGAGGTGATACGTCAGGACCGGCAAGGTCGGGTGGCCTGCGAGACGTTCATCACCGTAGGTTTGGTTATAGTAGGGGGAGAGATTACAACCACTGGTTACGCCGATCTTGCCGATCTGGTGCGCAAGCTCCTTGCCGATATAGGCTACACCAATCATCGCTACGGGTTCGACGCTGCCACCTGCGCGATCCTCAACGTGATAGGCCGTCAGTCGCCTGACATCGCGCAGGGCGTTGACCGGGGCGGTGCGGGCGATCAAGGTCTCATGGTGGGCTACGCCTGCTCCGAAACCCCGGAGCTGATGCCCATGCCCATCATGCTTGCCCACAAGCTCTGCCGTCGCCTTGCCGAGGTCCGCAAGCAGGGGGTACTTGGCTATCTCGGCCCGGACGGCAAGTCGCAGGTTACGGTCGAATACGTAGACGGCAAGCCTCGCCGCATCTCGAACGTGGTCATCAGCTCGCAGCACACCGACGAGATACTCGATGAGACAGGTCATCAGATCACGGAAGAGGCGCGTAATGAGATGATCGAAAAGGTCATCAAGCCCATACTGCCCACCGATCTGGACACTTCCGACGTCCGGGTCTACGTCAACCCCACCGGCAAGTTCGTGATCGGCGGGCCGCAGTCGGATACCGGCATGACCGGCCGGAAGATCATCGTTGATACCTACGGCGGTGCCGTACCTCACGGCGGCGGGGCATTCTCAGGCAAGGACCCTACAAAGGTTGACCGCTCGGCGACCTACTTCGCCCGCTGGATCGCGAAGAACGTGGTGGCCGCGGACCTTGCCGACCGCATTCAGGTCAACCTCGCCTACGTTATCGGCGAGCCTGACCCTGCGTCCGTATCCATCGATACCTTCGGGACGGGAAAGATCGATGATGATAAGCTCCTTGATATAATCAACGCGGAGTTTGATTTCCGGCCCCGCGCCATCATCGAGCGGCTCGATCTGCTTCGACCTATTTACAGACCGACCGCCGCTTACGGGCACTTCGGCCGCAATGAGGATAGTTTCAGTTGGGAGAAGCTTGACGCGGTTGACGCCTTAAGAAGCCGCGCGGGGGAATAGGTGAGTATCCGAAGATGGTTAATAAACCAGGGTCTGCCCCTTGGGTGCTGTGCAGCCATAGGGTACAGATGACACAGATTGAAACTCCCTACGGTCGTTTCCCTTCGGGAGAACTCCAGCAGGGTTCTTCTTCGGTGCAATTTGCAATTTGAAATGAGCCTCGGTGCCTCTGTGGTTGATTTAAAAGATTGTAAACTTCAATGAAAGGAAATTAATGGCTCACGACGTAAAAG
>JAGMDF010000031.1 GCA_023128825.1 Caldifarciminota bacterium
TCTTGACAACAGGGTCGCACTACAGTACCTTCTCTTAATTTGTATGGTTGATCCATCTACTAATTCGATTTGCGAAAATCTTTTAAGCGACTTGCACGTGGAAGTGGTGATTTCTTTTAGTCGCCTAATATCATTTCGGTAGCTTGGTGTTGATTGAAGTTCATAACCACATTCCTGAAGTGCCCCACGTAATTGGCTTCGATCCATTCCGCTGCGGGTTTTCCCCATCTCGTTTGAAATTTCAAGAAGGGCAGACCAGGCGTTTTCAGCACGTTCCCTCGGGGTAGAAGCTAATATCTCATTAGCAAGAGTATTTAATGCACTAATGTGTTCCTCATCACCTCTTTCAACCTCTACTTTTACAACAGTAACGTAACTCAAGAATCCCTTTAACTCATCGTCTGTTGGCTTACTATCTGTTTGTTCATTCCATAGAGTCTCGGTCATTTTTCGAACGACTTCCAGGGCCTTTTTTTCGGTGGTGGATAGAAGCAAATTATCTAATGATTGATCTGACGTAAGCTTCCGAACCTTGTTCAAAGCCTCCCGTAAGTCTTTCGTGATCCGAGGATCTTTTGCACTTCTAGTAATCAGAGCAAGACGATGTTTTTGAACCTCTAGGGTTTCTCTGTTTTTGAAGAAATGAACTAGGAATTGATTAAAGGTCTTCTGGAGTTTTTTGTTACTTACAACACAACTAACACTTTTCGTGGCTTGACAGTAAATACGCCCTTCATTGGATGTGTTAATAAGAATGTCGTCAGGCTCTTCTTTCCTCTGTCTGTAAACAGATTCAAAGTAGTTACCTGGTCCAAGGTCGAATTTTGTGTACCCATGTCCTTCAGAAAGTATCTCTACCTGAATCCACGCACCAACCCTATCTTCGTATGAAACCCCTTTTATTGTCTCAGCCCCACCTGCACCAGAACTTGAGTTCTTCTGCGTCATGTTTGAGAATACACCTAAGGATGTCTTTGTCAAGATTTACTCCGCAGTACCGCACGGGAATGTGGCACTAAGGCGGAAAGCGTAAGGCGTGGCTGCCGCAGGACGCGCAGTTTCTAGGGGCGGTGTGCCGAGCGGTCTCGGATGCAGCGTGCCCCTCAAGGATGCTTGCACCGGATTCTAAGGCTTAAGCGAAAACCGAATTTAAGAAGATAGAGGACGAGGTTAAGAAAACAGAAGAGGAGCAAGCTAGGCTTGTCAAAATACGCAAAGAATAAGGCAAGGAAACCTGGGCCAAGACTTTATTATTCGAGATGATTAGATTTAGGGGAATAAAAATGTCCATAAATAACTGCCAGGGGAAGAAATTATTAAGTCGCGCAACTGCGTCACTTATCAAACACGCGGACAAGTTTATTGGAGCTATTAAAAAAGATGATTGGATAAAGCTATAATTAAGGAATAAACACAGCAAACTCAAGACGCTACGTCTATTGCTATTCCATACTGATGTGCAGATACCCTTCCCGCTCTATAGCTTTTCTTTCCTTCCGCACTTCCGAGCCTGCTGATTGCGATTACTTCGTGGCATACGGTTTTAATGAAGAAGAATTAAAAAACGCTCAAGCTTGATAAATATATCATAAGATGCTTAGGTGCAAGGTAGGTGCAAGGGGGCTTGATACAAGGGAAGTATGGACTATTCTTATATCAATAATGGGAATTAAAATGAGTAAACGACAGATTTTTTTCATCATCGCGATAGCCGTTGGCATACTGTTGCTGATTATCCTTGCGAAGAAAATGGGAACGGTTACGGATCAGCCAGTACTAGAAAGGAAATCGAAGAACAAAAGGATACGTGAGGAAAGAGAGATAGGGCGATTAAACGTTAAGTCCCTTGACATCGGGGCAGGGGGGCATAGAATATCCTTAGACGTGGGCATCTACCGTAGGGAAAACGGGATGCTCTACGTGCGTGTAATGATTGACGGAAAGCTTATCCGCCGGTCTCTGCAGACTCGAAAAGAGTCTGAGGCTCTATTGAAAACTCGGAGTGTAATTATGGCTGCCTTGGAAGGTCAAAAAGCAAAGGAAGTCCCGACGCTTGCAGAGTTCACTAAGACCTATCTAGCCTACAGTAAACGCCAGCACAGGGAAAGCACTTACACAAGGAATCTTCGCAGGATGCCGATGCTCATAGAGAATCTTGGCTCTATGAGGCTTGACCAGATAGACAAGCGGGCGATTGGAACCTATATGCAAAAGCGTGCCCAGGAGGTAAACTCCCCAACGGTCAACCGTGACCTCTCGTTGCTAAGCTCAATAATGGAGTATGTCTTGGAGCTTGACCTTATTCAGGAGAATCCTGTCAGGAAGGTAAAGAAGCTGAGGGAATCCCCAGGTCGAGAACGCTATCTGACCACAGACGAAATCAAGAGACTCCTTGACGCCTGCAAGGTGTTAGGCGAACGAAAAGGCGTTGGACACAACCCAATCCTGTATGAGATCGTCTTAACCGCTATCCTTACCGGCTTACGTAAAGGCAACCTGCAGAACCTGAAGTGGAGTCAAGTGGATTTGGAGAATGGGAATATCGTTATCCCTGCCGGTGAATACAAAAACCGCAAGCCGCTATACTTCCCGATTAACCCCTGCTTGCAGGAGATATTGTCAGGACTAAGGCATAACTACCCTTACGCTGAATACGTCTTCTGCAAGGCTGACGGCACTGAATATGGCGATTGGAAAAGGAGTTTCAACACCGCTTGCGAGATAGCCGGTCTCAAGGATGTTCGCTTCCATGACTTGAGGCATACATGCGGAACCCTTCTGAACATGCTGGGTACGAACCAATACACTATCCGTGCGCTTATGGGACACCGCACATTGGCCGCGTCCAAGCGATACGTCCACACCCCGCCTGAAACAGCCAGAGAAGCGTCTAACGCTTTAGGAGACCGCCTGAGACGTATCCTAGACGGTAGTGACTAACCACACCTATTGACACAGCCCCGATTTGGGCAGACGTAAGTTGCGCAGTTAGGTGATCTTACACTCCGGGAAAGAGTTTTGTAAACCGCAGGTCGGGGGTTCGACTCCCTTCTCCGGCTTTTCTTCTCGGTTGACAATCCTGTCACCTGGTGTAAAATCTAGGTCCGAATAATCTTAATGATCGGGTAGGTACCCAAGTGGCCAAAGGGGGCAGACTGTAAATCTGCTGGCGAATGCCTTCGGGGGTTCGAATCCTCCCCTGCCCATTAAATACCCCACATGTCTGCTTCGCATCCGTGTGGGGACCCCGAATATATGCTCCTTTTTTCACAGAGAGAAAAAAGATCGCAGGATGGAATTAGAGAGATCAACCGATGGAGAATCTCCCGCTTCGCTTTAAGTCGGGCCGTTCTATTCGTTCTCCGATCCTTTCTCAGAAGGAGAAAGGGAGGATTCAATATGATTGCCCCGCAGGGACATTTCTGTTCCTGCGGGGCAAAAGTGTGTCGGTGATGTGGGAAGAGTTATAAATTCATCCTGCGGTAAAGCACCTCGATCCCCTCAAGAAAGCGCTCAAGCGAGAATATCTCGTTAAGCTCGGCTTCAGACAGCTTCTCATTGATTTCCTTCTTCTTGCGCGCCAGAAGATCGAACGATTGCCCTTGTTCCTTTGCCTTGAAGGCCAGCTTCTGCACCAGCTTGTAGGCGTCCTGGCGCGCCATGCATTTTTTAATCAGTGCAAGCAGGAGCCTTTGCGCGAAGAAGGCACCCCCTGTACCATCCAGAATTTCCTTCATCCGATCCACCTCTACCTTCAATCCCTTTATAACCCCCTGCATCTTGCGGATAAGGTAATGCGCGAGGTTGAACGAGTCAGACAGTATCACCCGCTCAACCGATGAGTGGGAGATGTCGCGCTCGTGCCACAAGGCCACGTTCTCAAGCCCGGCCTGCACGTTTGATCTAAGTATTCTTGCAAGCCCGCACACCCGTTCGGTGATAACCGGGTTGCGCTTGTGTGGCATGGCCGATGAGCCGGTCTGGCGCTCCCTGAACGGTTCAAACAGCTCATCCAGCCCCTCAAGCTGTCCCAATCTGATGTTTAACGCGATGCGCTCAAGCCAGGCCCCGACCAGAGCCAGTGCAAAGAGCAAGGTTGCGTGGCGGTCACGCGGTATCACCTGCGTTGCCACCGGTTCAGGCTCAAGTCCAAGCTCCTCGAGCGCTAGCTCCTCGCAGATAGGGTCCAGGACGGTGAACGTTCCCACCGTCCCTGAGATGCGGCCCCGGGCAGACTTACTCCGCGCATGCGTCAGTTCTTCAGCTACCCTTAATCCCTCCGAATACCATGAAAGCGCCCGCACCCCGAAGGTTATTGGCTCTGCACCCCTGCCGTGCGTGCGACCCAGCACAGGCGTTTTCTTGTGCTTGAGAGCCAGATCGGCAAGGATTTTATTGAGTTCGGCGATCTCGGTCTCCAGCACGTCGCACGCCTCCAGTATCCTTAAGGTAAGTGCTGTGTCCACCACGTCATATGATGTAAGTCCGTAGTGCAGGTATTCCCTTGAGCAAGGGACTTTCTCCCATACCGTCTGAAGGAAAGCGGTCACCTCATGCTCTGTCTCTTGTTCAATCTCTCTAACCCTTTCAGGGTCAACGTCTTCTACGTCTGCAAGACACTCTGAAAGCCCTTTTGGTATGATCCCCAGCTTCTCCTCGGCGCGTGCCACCGCTTTCTCAACCCTTAACCAGTATCGGAAGCGGCGCTCATCAGCCCATATCTCGGTCATTTCCGAAGTGGAGTAACGTTTTATCATTTAAAATCCCCTGTAGATGCGGTAGCGACCTCCGTCGCGCTCGATCACCAACGTGCGGGGATCTTCCACTGAGCGCACCGCCTTTTTAAGTTCCATTATGTTCGGGGTTTCTGTGGAGCCATAGGCCAGGATCACGTCGCCTTCGTTAAGTCCGAGTTCAGCACCTCGACTGCCCCGTTCGATCTTCAGCACAACCACCCCTTGCAGGCTGCGGATGTTATACCGATAGCGAATTGCCGGGTCGAGATCCATCGCCTGGATGCCCAAAGCAGCTATCCTTACCGGTGCTGGAGTGGTGTACTCTATCGCTTGTAGGGTGCGAATAAATGGCTTACCTTCGTCTGTTATTCCTTCAAGCCGAACTGTGTCAGCTACAAAAAGGCCCTGCTCCATCATCTGCCAGTCCGATTCACTGGCGTAGTTGATCCCGTTTGCTTTGGTTATGACCCAGGCCTCCTCCAGCCCGGCTCGTTGGGCCGGGGTATTTTTGAATATCTGGGTGACGATGATTCCTCTCTGTCCTGGCATTCCCAGTGCGCGGGCCATGTCTGATGTCAGGGTCTGCACACCCAAGCCAAGCCATGCGATGCGTCGTTCGGAGTGGCTTTCAAGTTCGTATATGAACTTCTTCACCCGGTTCGCGGGTATGGCGAAGCCGATGCCCTCCGAGCCGCCGCTTTTGGTGAAGATGAAGGTGTTTATGCCTATGACCTCTCCTGCGATATTTGCAAGAGGACCGCCTGAGTTTCCAGGGTTGATGGCCGCATCGGTCTGGATAACGCCTGAGTAGCTGAAACGTTTGGCTTCGCCGACCTGCACCCTGCGGCCTGTGGCCGAGATAACCCCGGCCGTAACGCTTGGCTTGGCGTCGGCGATAAGGAACCCGAATGGATTGCCCAACGCTATCGCCCACTCGCCGATCATGAGATCGTCGGAGTTGCCGAGATCTGCCGATTGAAGATCATCCGGCGGGTTGACAAGCTTAAGAAGGGCAAGATCAAGCGCCTCGTCCATACCGGTGAGGATAGCGTCGAAGGTTCTTCCATCGCAAAGGGTAGCCTTTATCTTGGTTGCGTCCTTGACCACATGGGCGTTTGTTACGATCTTGCCGTCGGACGATACTATAAGACCTGATCCCAGTCCCTGGATTTCCTGCTTGTACTCGCGGGGGAATGCGGGTCCGAAGAACTCCTCGAAGAATGGGTCGAGCCAGAAGGGGGAGCTGTAAGTACGTGTTTGCAAGACGGTTATGGAGACGACCGCGGGCATAACCCGTTCTGCGGCTATAACGATCCCTGTCCTGCGGGCCTGGGCGGTCGCAGCCGCCAGCGAATCACGTTCTTGCCCATGTCCTGTTGGAGGCAAGAACAGGACAAGTCCCAGAGCAACCCAGGCAAGGGTCTTGATCCGGTTCATCATCCTTTAATACTAGTCAAAAAGGATGATGCGTCAATCGAACTGCCTGCGCAGGAAGGCAGGGATATCCAAGTCTTCGTCAGATAGGGGCTTTGGCTCTACCTTTTCGAAGCCGCGCGGCACTTTACGTTCGCGGCGTATGAAGGTCGGCACCTTGAGGTCTTGCGCTCCATGCGGCATTAATCCTTCGACCTTCTCTACACGCGGAGGCATCTCTTCGATGCCGGTGGCTATCACCGTGACGCGAATCTCATCGGCGAACTCTCCATCCTGGATGGCCCCGAAGATGATGTTTGAGTCGGCGTTGGCGTATCCGTAGATGATGCGTGCAGCCTCGTTCACCTCATGCAGGGTTAAGTCTTCGCCTCCGGAGATATTTAAAAGGATTCCTTTGGCACCGGAGATCTCGAAGTCTTCGATAAGGGGTGATGAGATCGCCTTCTGCGCCGCGTCCACCGCCCGGTTCTCGCCCTTCGAGGAGCCTATGCCGATCACCGCACTTCCACGATTTGCCATGATGGTGCGCACGTCTGCGAAGTCCAGGTTGATCATGCCGTTATGTGTGATGAGGTCGGTGATACCTCTTGTGGCGTTGAAGAGCACGTCGTCGGCCATGCTGAAGCTGTCTTTGAGGGTCATGTTCTGGGGTACCACGGATAGGAGCTTCTGGTTTGGGATCACTATGAGAGTATCCACGCTCTGTCTGAGTATGTTGATTCCCTCTTCAGCTTGCCTTTTTCGCACCGGTCCCTCGAAGTCGAATGGCCGAGTCACCACGGCTACGGTGAGTATTGAGAGGGAGTTTGCGAGTTCGGCAATGAGCGGGGCAGCACCGGTTCCGGTTCCGCCGCCCTCGCCTCCGGCGATGAACACCATATCCAGATCGAGAAGTACCTCCTTTATCTGGTCAAGCGACTCCTCGGTGGCTCGTTTGCCTATCTCGGGGTCGCCTCCGGAACCCAGTCCGCGCGTAAGATTCGGTCCTAGTTGTATCTTGTGTTCGGCCGTACTCTTGTCAAGCGCCTGAAGGTCGGTGTTCAGGGTGTAGAAACGCACGCCCGGCATGCCCTTCTCTATCATATGGTCGACTGCGTTGCCGCCCGCGCCGCCGAGACCCAAGACTCCTATCTGAGCTTGATAGCGATTTTCCTCAACTGGTTCGAACATATCTCCTCCTTCGCTTAAAAGAATTCCTTCAGCCAGTCGCGCATACGGCTGAGGATGTTTCCGAAAAGCCTGTCCTCTGTGCCCGATGGCAGAAGCGTCAGGTTCTGTTTTCCGATTCCATAACGGACCAGCCCTACCGATGTGGCGAATATGGGGTCGGCGATGATATCCGTGAGCCCCGAGGTGCCCCACGGCTTTCCTACCTTGACCGGAAGGTCGAATATCTGCTCGGCTATAGTCTCTATTCCTTCCAGGTGAGCAGAGCCGCCGGTGAGCACCACGCCTGCGGCCAGAAGCTCACCGAACTCGGTCTTCTTCATCTCCCGGTTGGTCAGGGTGAGAATCTCCTCAACGCGCGGCTCGATGATCGAGGCAAGTATCCTTCTCGATACCTGCTTCTCGCTTCGACCGCCCACGCCCTTCACGGTGAAGGTCTGATCCTCATCCACCAGATTGGCCAGCGCACATCCGTAGCGCTTCTTTGTTTCTTCCGCCTCCTTGGTGGGCGTCCTTAGACCGATGGCTATGTCCGAGGTGATGTGTTCTCCGCCGATGCCGAGCACCTGTGTGTGTCTTATTGAACCTTCCTTGAAGATGGCCATGTCCGTGGTTCCGCCGCCTATGTCTACAAGAAGCACCCCGAGTTCCTTCTCGTCCGCCTCAAGCACCGCGTTTGCCGATGCAAGGGGCTGAAGGACCAGGTCCTTGACCCGCAGGCCGGCCCGCTCTATTGAGCGGTATATGTTCTGGGCCGAGGTTACCGCACCGGTGACGATGTGCACCTCGACCTCGAGCCTCTTGCCGAACATCCCCACCGGGTCCAGGATGCCGGGCTGGTCGTCCACTATGAACTCTATGGGGATCACGTGGATGATCTCACGATCCAGTGGCAAACCGATGGTCTTGGCCTGCTCGATCACCCTTGCCTTATCCTTTGGGGTGATCTCACCGCCAGCCTTTTCCACCGCAACCACACCGCGGCAGTTCATCGACGATATATGACTGCCGGCGATGCCTACGTAGCATGAGTCCACCTTGCAGCCGGCCATGCGTTCAGCTTCGCCAACGGCCCGCTTGATGGATTCAACGGTCTGCTCCAGGTTAACTACCGTGCCTCTGCGCATTCCGTGGGAAGGCGTTAAGCCGATCCCCACGATGCGCGGCTCGAGGTTCTCATCCAGCTCGGCGATCACCGCGGCGACCTTGGTCGTCCCGAGGTCAAGACCCACGATTCGTTCGCCTTTAGCCATTATGTTCCTCCATTCGTTTCTTTTACAATCTTTATCTCCTCCTTCAAATCGTATCCAAACCTCTCCTTCACCGCCTCCTTTATCTCACGGATCAGAGCGAGAACGTCCGATTGGGTAGCCTTGCCGACGTTCACGATGAAGTTTGCATGCCTGGGTGAGCACATTGCGTCGCCGATCCTTCGCCCCTTGAATCCCAGCTCATCTATCAGCCTGCCGGCGGTAACCTCGGGCGGTTTTGGATTTACGAATACGCATCCCGCCGAAGGTTCTTTAGGTTGTTTGGCCATACGCTGCGCAAGGGTGCGGGAGATCTGATCCATGCACTCCATAACCGGATACGTCTTAAGTTCCAAGACGATCTCATATATGAAGAAGGTGGGGGGGATGTTCGTTTTCCGGTACGACCATTCGATCTCATTCCTTTCCAATTCCTTCACTTTTCCTTCTGAGAGATTAAAGATTCTCACTTTATCCACACACTCCGATATCCATCTTCCGAACGCCCCGGCGTTTCCCTTGACAGCGCCGCCGATGCTTCCAGGTATCCCTGCCAGGAAGTCCAGCCCTCCAAGTCCCCAGTCGGCGGCCCGCTTGATGACTTCCATAAGCTCGGCTCCTGCACCGGCGAGTATCTTATTACCCTCACGTTTGATCTCGGAAAGTCCATTCCCCGGATGGATCACCAATCCCCGGTAATGCTCAGGATACAGGACGTTCGAGCCGCCGCCAAGGATCTGATAGGGGACATCCTTATGTCCGGTAAGGAACAGGGAGATCCTTTGCAGATCCTCCACGCTCTCCGACTCGATGAACACGTCTGCCGGGCCGCCTATCCGGTAGGTGGTGTGGGGAGCGATCTCCTCACCCATGATCACATTGCCATCTATGAGCGGTTTGAGACTCTTTCCAATATCTCTGCGCCAATCTTCCATACGTCGCCTGCCCCCAGGGTCAGAAAAACGTCCCCGGGCTTTAAGGTTTTTACAAAGTAATCAACGATCCCTTCTCGATCGGTAATGATCTGCGAGGCCACATTCGGCGAATCCTTCTTTATACTCTCCAGTATCAGCTCCGGCCCCACCCCCGGTATGGGTTTCTCACTTGCCCTGTATATATCGGTCAGCACTACCTCCGAGGCGTCCTTGAACGCCGGACCGAACTGTGCGTGGAGGTACTTTGTCCTCGTGTAGCGGTGCGGCTGGAATAGTACGCGCAAGGGCTGACCGTTGAATATCCGGCGAAGCGAGGAAACGGTGGCTTCAATCTCCGTAGGATGATGACCGTAGTCGTCAATAAACGTGATGCCTGTCACCTCATCCACCTTTTCCATGCGTCGGCGGACGCCGCGGAATCTTGCCAGAGCCTCCTTCATAACCGTCGGAGAAACCTTTAGTTCCCGTCCCACAGCGATAGCGGCAAGGGCGTTCAGGATGTTATGCTCTCCTGGAAGGCTAAGCTCGAACTCATACAGCTTCCCCTCGAGCTTCAAAACAAAGCGTGATTTCCAGCCCTCGTTCCTGCGCCACATAGGCCTAAGGTCATTTTCTTTGCCAAACCCGTACGTCATCCTGCGGACCGTGATATCCTTAAGGATCGCCTGCACACCCTTGTCGTCACCGCAGAGTATTGCCAGCCCGTAGAAGGGTATCTTCGCCACGTACTGTTTGAAACAGTCCTTGATATCCTCAAAGCTTGAGTAGTAGTCCATATGTTCAGGCTCGATGTTTGTGACCACCGCTACGGTAGGGAAAAGATGCAGGAACGAGCGGTCCGACTCGTCAGCCTCGGCCACCAGGTACTCGCTTGCGCCCAGTTTGGCGTTCGAACCCATCTCAAGAACCTTGCCGCCTATGATCGAGGTGGGGTCAAGCTCGGCAAGCTCCAGCATGAAGCTTATGATGGATGACGTGGTGGTCTTGCCGTGCGTCCCTGAAACCGCTATCGAATACTTCATCCGCATAAGTTCGCCAAGCATCTCGCCCCGGCCTATGATCGGTATGCCGCGCTCGCGTGCCGCATCAATCTCCGGATTGTCAGGCTTGATCGCAGATGATATCACCACTACGTCCGCTTCCTTAAGATTTTCCTTTCGGTGTCCGATCTCGACCCTGATACCGGACTGCTTTAGCATCTCGGTTACCTCCGAACGCCCCAGGTCCGAGCCTGCCACCTTGAATCCCAGGTTGTGCAAAATGTGGGCTATTCCGCTCATCCCTATGCCGCCGATGCCTACCATGTGTATGTGCTTCACGCGGCCAAACATTCCTCGATCCTTTCGGCTATTCTTGACGCGGCGTCGCAGGGCACAAGGTTCCTGCCGGCAATACTCATCAGCTCTCGACGTGTTTTGTCCTGAAGAAGCTCCCTCAGCGCTATCTCAACGCGTTCGATCTCTTTCTCAGGTATTAATACAGCCGCACCGGCTTGCGCTGCCCATCTCGCGTTAGAGGTCTGATGATCGTCCACCGCGTAGGGGAAGGGCACCAGTATCGAAGGTATCCCGTTAACCAGAAGCTCGCTCAACGCGATCGCTCCTGCACGCGAGACCGCAACCCTGGCGCGGGCGTAAAGCTCCTCAGGATGCCCGGTGAACTCAAAAAGCTCAATATTCGAAAGCCTGGGTCTGGCACACATCTGTTGATAATCCCTTCTGCCTGTAAGTATAATGAACCTCTCCTCAGGCATTCTTTGAGCCAGTTCGTAGCCAAGCTCGTTCAATCTCCTGGCACCACCGCTCCCGCCCTGGATAAGGATCTCACCGCCCTCCTTTCGATCCGGTAAGATCACCGATCTCCTCAGCACGTTGCCGGTTACCACGACCTCGCCTCTGATCCGGGTGGTGGGAGGAATCCCGCAGTATACCTCTTTTGCTCCTCCTGCCGTCATCCTCGTTACCCTGCCAGGCACCGAGTTCTGTTCCAAAAGGAAGTAGGGGACTCGCTTTGCCTTCGCGGCCAGGATCGCCGGAAGGCTTGCATACCCACCTGCGCCTATCACTGCGTTCGGTTTAAATTCGTCTATTAACTTCATACTCCTGCGTCTTCCCTTCAGGTATCCTCCAACCGCCTTGAGTTTGTCGCTTAGCGAGCGTCCGAAGAATGCGGTGGCCGGTATAACCCCTGCCTTCACCTTGTCTTGCACGAAACTGGCGCCGCGCTCATCGGTTATAAAAAGCACGTCGTGTCCCCGGTTCATAAGCTCACGAGCGAGTGCTAGTGCTGGGAAGATATGGCCGCCTGTTCCACCGCAGGCGATGATCAGTCGCATAAGCTTTCTCCTTTGCGCGGCTTATGTTTAAGAGGATCCCGATCCCCAAAAGGTTGGATGTTAGGGCCGATCCTCCGAAACTTATAAAAGGAAGCGGGAGTCCGGTAGTCGGTAACAGACCCATGCTGACCCCGGCATGAACGAGGAAGTACAGGAATACCATCACCACGAGTGATGATCCAAGGTAGCGTCCGAATGTGTCGTCGGTTTTGGCTGTCAGATTGAGTCCCTTGTAGAGGAAGAGCACGAAGAGAAGTATGAGTCCTGCGATACCTGCGAATCCCAGCTCCTCGCCGATTACCGCGAATATGAAATCGGTGTGGGGCTGTGGCAGGAACAGGAATTTTTGACGTCCGCCACCTAATCCGACACCGAACAGACCTCCAGACCCCATGGCTATGCGCGCCTGTTCGAGCTGATAGTTGCCGTTGCCTAAGAATCCTGTCACGCGCGCCTTGGCGTGAGGAAAGACCGTGATCAGAAGCACAAACGCGCCTGCAGCCAGCACGCTCACAAGCAAAAGATAACGCAGGCGCACGCCGGCTACGAACATCACAAAAAGCACAAGTATTCCAATGACCGTCGCGGTTCCCAGGTTTGGCTGAAGCGCTATAAGCAGAAGCAGTATACCTGAGACAAGGAGCGGCGGAAGCGTATAGTGTTTGAAGTCACGCTTGGTATCCTCGCGTTTGGCGTAGAAGTTGGCAAGGTACAAAAGCAGAGCAACCTTGACGAACTCTGCGGGCTGCAAAGAAAAGGTAAAAAACTGAAGCCAGCGTGTGGCTCCCCCGACCGTGCGTCCGATGAAAAGAACTGTGATGAGAACAACCATTGATACGATAATAAAGATGCCGCCCATCTTTCGCCAGAACCGGAAGGGCACCTTGAGTCCTATGAGAAAAAACCCCGTTGCTATCGCGATACGGATGGCTTGATTCTTGAGGAAATACAACGGATCGTTATTGGCGAGATAGAAGCTTGAGGAGAATACCATCACCAGGCCGAAGCCCACCAGAAGTACGATGATGGCCAAAAACCCGTAATCAGGCTTGTCTGATCGCTCTATAGGCTTGGATGAATGCATTTCCTCGCTCCTCGAAGTTTCTGAAGTTTCCAAAACTGGCAAATCCGGGTGAGAAGAGTATTCTGTCTCCTTCTGAGCTGTGGCTGAGGGCTGCCTGTAGGGCAGCCCTCAGCGATTCGACCGTGACGCAGGAGGAGAAGCGTAAATTTCGTTCAAGAATCCCTTTCAGACTCTCGGCATTCTCGCCGAAGAGTACTACAAACCTTGCCCGCTCCTTCACACCCCGGATGAACGGTTCAATGGAAAGGCCCTTTTCCCTGCCCCCTGCTATGATCACCGAGGGCTCATCAAACGAGCGTACCGAGTGATAAAAGGCCACCGGATTGGTGCACATGGAGTTATTGTAGACCTCTCTGCCTCTGAGTTTGCCCAGATACTGCATCCGGTGGGGCAGGCCCTTGAATTTCATAAGCCCCGACCTTATGGCCTTTTGTGGTAAATTAAACTCCCCGGCCACCGCTATCGCGGCAAGGGCGTTGGCTGCGTTGTGAAGACCGGGAAGGAGAAGATCGCCTCTCTTGACGATCTCGGTATCCTTGAGGTATAGCGCATCACCTTTAAGTGAGGCATCAACGTCGGTCCTCTCGACAGAGAATAGTACCCGCTTGCCCTTGATCTCTTCAAGCCTTGCTTTGATGTTCTCATCGTCCGCGTTCAGCACCGCCCTGTCCAGCTCAGTGTGATTCTTAAACAGGGAGAGCTTCAGGTTGACATACTCTTCAAGCGAATGCCGGTTGAGGTGATCTGCGGTGATATTCAAAAGCACCCCAACGTTAGGTCTGAAGGTTGGGCAACGCTCAAGCTGGAATGTGGAGATCTCGATGACGTATGCGTCGTATCTCCTGTCGCTTAGAGCTTCTGAGAAGGGTTTCCCTGGTGAGATGTTCCCACCGCAGAACACCCGCTTTCCTGCGGCTTTCAGAACCTCTGCTATCCATGCGGTGGTGGTTGACTTTCCGTTGGTGCCGGTCACCGCAACCGTTATCGGTTGTCCCAACTCGTTCCACACGTACTCAATCTCGTCGATCATCCGTACACCTGCGGCGTCCAGCTCACGTATCCAGCCGGCTTCATTGGGTATGCCCGGACTCTTGAGCAAAAGATCGGCTTGTTTAAGCTCGTCTGGATCCTGGATTCTCCTGGCACTGCCTTGCTTTATGGCAAAGGCTACCCTGCGGTGGGCGAACGCGGCGGGGTTCTCGTCGTAGAGCAGTATCTCCGCATCCTTATCCATAAGATATGAAAGCAGGCTTCGTCCCACGCGGCCAAGGCCCAGGATTGCGATCCTTCTCATCATCTCACCTTCAGGGTTGCCAGCCCTGCCAGGGCGAAGAGTATTCCCCATATCCAGAACCGAACCACTATCTTTGATTCCGGCCAGCCCTTCAGCTCGAAATGATGGTGCAGGGGCGCCATCCTGAAGAGCCTTTTCTTTCCCTTGCTTGCATGAAACCAGATGACCTGAAGGATTACCGATACAACCTCCAGCACGAACACCCCGCCGATGATTGCTAAAAGGATCTCCTGTTTGACCACCACCGCGATAAAGCCCATGAGCGCACCCAGTGGCAGCGCGCCGGTATCGCCCATGAATATGGATGCAGGATGCGCGTTGAACCAGAGGAAACCGAGCCCTGCTCCCACAACCGAAGCGCTCACCACAGCCATCTCGCCGGCCTTGGCAACGTAAAGAACGTTCAGGTAGTCCGCAATCTTTACATTCCCTCCCGCGTATGCGAGCACCGCATAGGCTCCGGCAACGATCGCCAGAAGACCGATCGCAAGCCCGTCAAGGCCGTCCGCGAAGTTCACCGCGTTGCCCGCACCCACTATAACGAAGCCGCTCAGGAGCACGTAGAATAATCCCATCTGGATCACGTAGTTTTTTAAGAACAGCACGTTGGTGCTGGTGCGCAATGCGTCGCTTTCAGGGAAGAAATAAAGATACAGGCTAACGCCCAGGGCCAGCAACACCTGGGCAAGGAACTTCCAGCGTTTCTTGATGCCCCGCTTGTGTTTGTGCAGCTTTACGTAGTCGTCAGCAAAACCCACAATTCCCATACCCACGAGTATCACGAGCGAGAGCAGTACGTAGGGATTGGTTAGGTTGGCAAAGAGCAGAAGTGAGATGATGATTGCAGAAACGATGAGAACCCCGCCCATCGATGGGGTGCCTGCCTTCTTGCGGTGACGTTCGGGTAGCTCCTCGTAGATTTCCTCGCCCAGAGCCAGGCGGTTGATCATTCTGACCACCGGTCTTCCGAAGATCATAAGTATGAGTATTGCGAATCCTGCAGCCAGAGCCGCGCGGAAGGTGATGTAGCGGAAGAGATTCGCAGGTGAGAAGATGGGTTGCAGGGTGCGGGCAAGAAGGTATATCATGCGCCGCCCCAGAGCTTGGAAACGACGTCTTCCAGGGCACAGTCGCGCGAGCCCTTGATGAGGACGCTTGCTTCGGGCAGGAGTCTCTTGTGGATCTCTTCGGCTGCCTTGCTCTTATCCGGGATAAAGAGCACGCCTTCGTGTTTAGGGTAGAAATCGGAGTGGGGACCGGTGATTATCACGAGATCGGCGGTATCGCGCGCCAGTTCCAGTATCTCGTGATGGTAGCGTTCCGATTCTCTCCCCAGTTCCAGCATCGCTCCCAGTACCGCTATGCGGGGAGCGGGGAATAGGGTTAGAAGTCCCAGTGCCTCGCGCATGGACACAGGATTAGCGTTGTAGCAGTCTATCAAAAGATGCAGGCCGCCTGCCTTTCTGTGTTCCAGCCTCCAGCGCTCGGGTTTGATTTCAGAAAGGACACTCCTGGCCTGGAGCAACGAGACCCCGAATTCTCCCACCGCCACCGACAGAGCAGCCACGGCGTTAGAGAGATTGCCTGCTCCTAAAAGAGGGAGATGAAATTCCTGTTCATTAAACTTGAACTCCGTTCCGTCCATACCATAGTGCACATCGGCGGGCGTGAATTCAGCCTGGGCTTGAATTCCAAAGGTTTTGTAGGCGATTTTTTCCTTCCTTGCACGTCTCAGGAACTCGGGATAGTCGGCGTTCAGATAGAGCCGGCCTTTTCTTGACCTTATCGCCCGAGCAAGCTTCCATTTGGCCTCGAAAACGTCCGCAAGCGTTCCAAGCCCCTCAAGATGTCCAGGGCCGATGTTGGTCAGGAGACCGTGGGTAGGACGGGCGATCTCGCAGAGCCTCTTCATCTCGCCTTTCTCGCTTATACCCGCCTCAAGCACCGCCGCCTGGTGTTTCGGTTCAATCGCAAGCACAGAAACAGGCAGACCCACCAGGTTGTTGAAGCTGCCTGGATTGGCATATGTTTTGTATCTTAAAGAGAGCAAATCACTTAAGATATTCTTTACCGTGGTCTTTCCGTTGGTTCCGCTGATGAGCACGACCGGTATGTCAAGCCTCATCCGGTAAGCCTGAGCAATATCACCAAGGGCACGCAGGGTATCGGCGACCCTGATGGTGCGGGCAAGATGCAGGTCCTTTGAAACGAGGGCTGCGACGGCTCCCTTCTCGAACGCCTGCCCCAGGAAGTCGTGTCCATCGAAGTTCGGGCCTCTAAGCGCCACGAAGAACTCCCCCTGCTCGATACTCCTGGTGTCGGTGGATACACCGGTCGGGGTTAAGGCAAGGTCATCTATTCCATTGGGGGTTCCGCCGGTTGCACGGATAATCTCATCAAGGGAGAGCATCCAGCGCCTCCTTTAGGACCTCTCTATCGTCAAAGTGGATCTTTTCTGTGCCCAGTATCTGGTAGTCCTCGTGTCCTTTGCCTGCGACCAGGAGCACATCGCCCGGCTTCAGGAATCTCACCGCCTCGAATATCGCCTCCCTGCGGTCAACGATCACCCGCCTGGCACCACTCTGGACTCCCATAAGGATACCCTGGATTATCGCCTGAGGTTCCTCTGTTCTCGGATTATCCGATGTAATAAATACGTAGTCTGATAGCTCTGCGGCTATCTTGCCCATCTTCGGGCGCTTGGTGCGATCCCTGTCGCCTCCGCACCCGAAAAGGGTCACTACGCGTCCTTTGGCAAATTCTTTGACGGCAAGGATCAGATGATTTAACGCATCAGGGGTATGCGCGTAGTCTATGAATATAAAAAATCCTTTATCATTGGGTACCGATTCCATACGGCCGGGTACCAAGTTAAGGGATTCAATTCCTTCCTTGAGATGCTCAGGTTCTATCCCCAGCGTCAGTGCCGCAAGCGAGGCCGCGGCGACGTTGCTTATGTTGTGCAGACCAGGCAGGTGGATAAATACAGGCAGGGCCAGTCCCTGGTAATGTATAACTAATGCGGAGCCTGCAAGGTTTGTCTCTTCGACCTCCATCCAGAGATCGGCGCTGCGGGCGTTACGGGCGTTACGGGCGTTAC
>JAGMDF010000032.1 GCA_023128825.1 Caldifarciminota bacterium
CGGGTGTTACGGGTGTTACGGGTGTCGCACGAGTAGGAGATTGTGGTGCGGTTTTTGATTCTTTCAAGAAGCTCTCGGCCTGCCGGATCGTCTTTATTGATAACTGCCAGTGCCTCTTTCTTTATCTCATTGAAGAGCCTGAACTTCGTTTCCTTGTAGTCATCCATATCCTTGTGGAAGTCCAGATGATCCTGGGTGAGGTTGGTAAATATCGCAGTGTCAACGTCCAAACCCCACACACGCTCGAACGCTATGGCATGGGACGAGATCTCCATCGCCACCGCTTTTGCACCGTTTTCTTTGATTTGCTTGAGTATGTTCCACAGATCGGTGCTCTCAGGTGTGGTATGTGATAACTTCTCCCATCTTTCTCCGTCGTAGAAGCCAGTGGTGCCGATGACGGCGGTTTTTTGCCCTGCGGCCTTCAGGATACTTTCAAGAAGATAAGTAACGGTGGTTTTGCCGTTTGTGCCGGTGACCCCGATAACGGTCATATCCCGGTCAGGATACCCCGTGATTTTTGCAGATACCTCTGCCAGGAATCGTCTGGAATTTGGAACATCTATCAACGCCACACCCTGTGGAAGGCCTTGGATGCCTTGGGCGGCTAAAGCCACCGCTCCACGAGCCAGAGCATCCTGAGCGAAGAGGCGGCCATCGAACCTGGCGCCTGGAATTGCAACATATAGCGAATTCTTCTCAACCCGCCTTGAGTCATAGGCCACCGAGGTGATCTCTGCTTCCCCTGAGCCGTGGAGGTTTACGCCTTGGACTCCGGCCAGGAGTGCTGCAAGTTTCATTTGTTGTGCTCCTTGGTTAGAGCGAGTTGCTCTTGATTCTCAAACGCCTTCATCCTGATCTCGCGATATTGTGGAAGGCGCAGGATGCGTTCCATGATGCGTTGGAATGCAGGTGCGGCGATCTCGCTTGCGAAACGTCCGCGTGACGGCTCGTCAACCACTACCACAGTGAGAAGTTTGGCATCCTCGCGCGGGAGAAAGCCAATGAACGATACGACACTTGAGGAGGAGGAATAGCCCATTCCCGGGATCGACTTCTGAGCCGTGCCTGTCTTGCCGCATACTTCGATGCCTTCGATCTGTGCGGCCTCACCTGTGCCTCGTTCCACAACCTGGCAGAGAATCTCTGAGACAGCTTGAGCGGTTTCCTCGCTGAATACCCTTCTAAGCTCCTTGGTTTTTCCCTTGAATATAACCCTGCCGTCGCGGTCTATCCGTTTGACGATGTGGGGTGCGTTGTAAACCCCGCCCGATGCGAAGGTAGCGTAGATCACCGCAAGCTGCAGGGTGGTCAAGGAAAGTCCCTGGCCGAATGCGTTGTTGGCAAGACGCAGTTCGGTCATCTGACGGGATCGATCTATCTTTCCTGCAGCCTCACCAGGAAGCTCGATGCCGGTGGGCACACCAACGCCAAGCAGGCGTGATACCTCGTAGAAGCGCTGAACCCCGCACCGCAGGGCGAGCTTGGCCGCACCTATGTTGCTTGACTTAACGAACACGTCATCGAACGTGTAGCCCGCCTTGCCGTGAAGGTCTGTGATTTTGCGTCCCTGTACCACTATGCCTGAACCGGTAGGTATCCACTCGTTGCGTAGAGCCAGGCTGTCCTCAATGCAGATGGCGGCAACCACCGGTTTATACACGGAGCCCGGTTCAAACTCGTCTGCAACCGCACCAATCTTCCAGGTTTCACGTGCGTACCGGCTGTAGCGAGCTGGCGCGAAGTCCGGGTAGTCGACCAATGCAAGTACCTCACCCGTTTGAGGGTTAATTACCACGCAGTATCCTCGCTTGGCCGCAAACTTCTCGCACGCCGCCTTCAACTCCTCGTAGGCGATAGCCTGTATGTCAAGATCTATCGTCAGGGTAACGTCACAGCCGTCCTTTGCCTTCTGGACAGGGTAGGCGGGGGAGGGATGATCGCGTCCCAACGCGTCCCTCTGATAGATCGCCCAGCCCGGTTTGCCTGCAAGCAGGGAATCTAAAGCGTACTCTATTCCTGCAAGCCCGGTGTGTTCCGTACCTACGAACCCTACAACGCTTCCGGTAACCTCATCCCAAGGGTAGACGCGTTTTGCCTCTTCTACTATATTAATTGCGTTGGCTAAAGATGCCTTCTCCAGTTCGGCCTTCAGGGCGTAGGCCTTCTCGTAGTCGAACTTGCGGCGAAGCCAGAAGAAGCGCTTACGGGTGCGCAGGTAGCGTTCAAGCCTTGTCGGGGTGCCCAGCTTGTAGCTTGAAAGTATACGAACCGCTGCAGGTATATCCTCTATGTACTGAGGAAGGACGTAGATAGAAGCCGCTTTCTCGTCTGTAACCAGGGGTATACCGTTGCGGTCGTAAACCTTCCCTCGTTTGGACAGGAGCTCTATGTGTTCCTCGTGCTGCGAACGTGCGCGTTCGGCGTATCGTGGTCCAAGTATCACCTGTAGATAAAAGGCATATCCCAATACACCAACGGCCAGTACGGAAAGAACTATGCCTGCGAACTTAATTCTGCCCATTTTTCTCCCATGGGTAATACAGTCCAAGGGCCTTGGCGCGCGGCTCAAGATTGGTCACTACAAGTTTACGGTCAAGCGATGTGCGTTCGCGCTCGAGTTTGGCTTGGAGTATTTCGGCCTGACGATCGAGCTCAGTCACTCGCTCTGTCAGCCGGTTGTTGATCGACCGCATCCATACGTAGCCCAGCATAAGGCCTACTGCCAATATAACCAAAAGTATCTTTTTCATAACTTCTCCAACACTCTCAACCTGGCGCTTCGTGCGGCAGGGTTTTTCTTCACCTCTTTCCCGGATGCAAAAATAGGTTTGCGATTAACTCG
>JAGMDF010000033.1 GCA_023128825.1 Caldifarciminota bacterium
GTCCTCTAAAGAGTGATAGGCAAGCACCGCAACTCGTCCACCCGAAGCAAGACGAGCGATGGCCGCCTCAAGACCGATCCTGAGACTTTCAAGTTCGTCGTTTACAGCGATGCGCAGCGCCTGAAAAACCCTCATAGCGGTCTTGCGAAAACCCCTTGTCCCGACAACCTGTCGCAGAAGATCGGCAAGATCCGCCGTAGTCTTCAAGTCCCGCCTGTGCTCTACGATCGCTTGCGCGATCCTTCTTGACTGTGGCTCCTCCCCGTAATCTCTAAGTATCCGTTCTATAGACACCTTGGGTTCGCTTCTTATAATCTCAAGGGCGGTACGGGAGTCAGATTCAGCATCGAACCGCATGTCAAGCACGCCCTCACCCTGATAGCTGAAACCGCGATTCTGACCTCTCACCTGATGCCAGGAGAGCCCGAGATCGAATACTACGCCTTGTACTTTATCGATTTCCTCTTCATCAAGCACCTCATCCAGATAGCGGAAGTTGGAATGATGGAGGGAAAGCCGCTCGGCAAAGCGAGTCATTCTCAGGCCTGCATAGGCGAGGGCTTCCCCATCCATGTCCAGAGCAATTACATTTCCGGCACCCGCTTCCAGAAGCGCGGCCGTATGCCCGCCCCCGCCAAGGGTCGCATCCACATAGACACCCTGCGGCCTGGGGGAGAGGGCTTTCACTATCTCCTCGCACATCACCGACCGATGGAACTCATCCACCGGCCGTCATTCTGGCGATACTCTTGAGCACCGCCCTCCTCGATGGGTATATATCGAAAGGATGAAAGCCGTATAGACTGAAAAGGGAGTTGATATAGTCCGAAACGTTAATGAGCTTTATGTCGCCTCCTCTTTCGTTGAATCTGCGCTTGAACTCTATAAGTTCAGGAATAAGAGGTGTTTGTATATGGGTACAACCTGCAAGATTGACAACTACGCTTGCCTCGTTTGCCGAAAGAAGTCCCTCGAAAAGGGCACAGAGCTCGTCGAAATCTTCCTCTCCGACCTCACCCGAAAGGTTCACAAATGGTACCTCTTCTACTCTTTTAAGTACGGTTTTCATTCTGATCTCCCTTCATGTAGATATTTTTCAAGGTTTTCAGAATCATTCTCCTGATTGGTCTCGGACTCTTCCTCGAATCTTGCAAAGGCGGAAGGATTCCATATCTCAAAATGACTTATGGCTCCGGTGATGACCGCCTCGCCCTCGATCTGCGCATACTCAGCAAGATGGCGAGGGAGCATGATGCGGCCCTGTGAGTCCATATCCACCTCGGCGGCGGATGCGGCCCTGCGGCGCATAAAGCGTCTTGTTTCTCGCTTGTATCTGGGGATGACAAGAAGGGTTTTCTCCTCGAAACTCTCCCATTCTTCAACCGGATGCACCTCGATCTCGCCGTCGTATCCTTTGGTCAGGACAAGGGTGCGCTGATTGGCAGTCTCTAAAGCGCGGCGAAAAGCCGCAGGGACGGCAATCCGTCCCTTATGGTCTACAGCGTACCTGAACTGTCCACGGAATCTCATGATAGCCCCACGATTCACCACTCATAACCACATTTTATACATTTTCCACCACTTGTCAAGGGGGTAGGGGCTAATTCACGATTAATTCACTCGGAATTGCTTTTGCCGTTAAGTTAAGAATTATCAGTAGCTTAAACTTAAAAACTCCGATTTTGAGAGGTGGATCAATTCATTACTTCATCGAACACGTTCCCCACCCGTACCTCATTTCAGCTTTTGGATAGGGATATTTTCCTACCGATTCGAGTATGGGCACGGCATACCCTATGAGATGTCCAGCATCTCAAGGGGCACGCTGTACCATACCCCTACAGCTCAAATCCGCCCCTACGAGATACAATCCAGAGATGGTTGACAATCCAGGAATTATCATAGAAGAGAGATTTAGACAAGGTCTTTCTGGATCAGGGAAACCAGGGAATCCAGTAACTTTTCCTCAGACACTGTGGCTACAATTTCGCCTTTGCGGAAGATGACGCCCTGGCCTTTGCCCCCTGCGATGCCGTAATCCGCTTCCTTTGCCTCGCCAGGGCCGTTCACCACGCACCCCATCACCGCCACGGTCAAGGGCTCTTTTATCACTGCAAGACGTTTCTTTACCTCACGGGCTAACCTTTGAATATCTATCTCAGTCCTTGCACATCCGGGACACGAGATGAGCTTCACGCCGCGTTCCCTGAGTCCTAAACTCCTTAGCAACTCCCAGCACGCCTCGACCTCTTTCTCTGCCGGCCCTGTTAATGATATCCTGATGGTATCACCGATCCCTTCCAGCAATAACGGAGCCATGGCTGCGGTCGAGCGTATC
The DNA here is from genome assembly GCA_023128825.1 of Caldifarciminota bacterium. Taxonomy (GTDB): domain Bacteria; phylum Hydrothermota; class Tepidihabitantia; order B3-TA06; family B3-TA06; genus B3-TA06. Next base: position 2,339 of record JAGMDF010000033.1, read on the forward strand.
GCGCCCTCAAACGGCAGTCCTGCCTCGGTTACACCCAGGTGCAGGGGATAGCCGAACTTTTCGTGCATCGCACGGTAGGCCTCGATGGTGGTCAGCACATCAGACGACTTGGCGGCAAGCACCAGATCTCTGAAACCGAAATCTTCAAAGAGCTTTACCGAATCGGAGAGTGCGGCGATCATCGCCTCGGCTGTTGGATGCTTGAATCTCTTGATTACGGCAGGCGGCAGGGAGCCGGAGTTCACACCTATGCGGATGGGTATGCCCCGATCCTTTGCGGTCATAGCGATCTTTTTCAGGTCTCTCTTTGACCTTATGTTCCCTGGATTGATCCTTAACTTGGCAGCGCCCGCCTCGATCGCACCCAGGGCAAGAGCAGGCGAGAAGTGCACGTCGGCGATCACAGGCAGTGGAGATTTTTTGATGATCTGGGGGAGGTCTTTGAGTGTTTCTTCATCCGGCACTGCTACCCTTACCAATTCGGCACCGGCCCGGTAAACTCTCCTGATTTCTTTGATTATCTGAGGTGTATCGTGAGACTTGGTCATGGTCTGGACTCGGACCGGTGCACCTGCTCCGATCCTCACACCGCCAACGCTCACCCAGCGCCTGCTCATTCTTCTCCCGGTGCTGAAATTCTTTCGATCTCGGCACCCACGCTTGCCAGTTTATCCTGTAGTCCTTCGTAGCCTCTATCCAGATGGTAGATTCTCGATACCGTGGTTGTTCCCTTTGCGGCAAGACCGGCAAGCACAAGGGCGGCAGATGCCCGCAGATCGGACGCCATAACCTGGGTCCCTGAGAGATGATCGGTTCCTTCAATCACTGCGGTGTTTCCCTTGATGGTAATCTGCGCTCCCATGCGCTGAAGCTCCATGGCCTGCATGAACCGGTTCTCGAAGATGTTTTCAGTTATAAGGCTGGTTCCTTCACCTAAACTCAACCATGCCATGAGCTGGGCCTGCATGTCTGTCGGGAAGCCCGGGTAAGGAGCGGTGTTGATTATAAGGGGTTTCGGACGTTTCATCATCGACACGGTTAAATGTTTTCCGCTTGCTTCAATCTCCGCACCCGCCTCAAGCAACGGCTGGATAACGTTGCCCATGTGCGCGGATGGGGCGTTTTGCAGGATCAACCTTCCCTTGGTTATGGTCGCGGCCACAGCGTAGGTGCCTGCCTCGATCCGGTCAGAGATATTGGTGAACTCGGTGCCGTGAAGTTTTTTGACCCCCTCGATGGTAATCTCCCTGGTGCCTTCCCCTGAGATAGAAGCACCCATCTTGCGCAGGAAGCGAGCGACCGTGCATACCTCTGGTTCCGCCGCCGCTCCTATTATCCTGGTTGCCCCTTTTGCGAGCACCGCGGCCATCATCACGTTGATCGTCGCGCCTACGCTTGGGCCTTTGGTCCCTTCAAGGAAGATTTCTGCTCCCTTGAGCTTTGTAGCGTTAGCGTTAACGTAGCCTTCTTCAACCTTCATCTCGGCACCAAGCTTCTCCATGCCTTTGATGTGCAGATCAATGGGACGCGCTCCTATGGCACAGCCGCCGGGCAAGGATATGCGTGCGTGGTGAAGTCTTCCCAGCAGAGGGCCGAGCGCGTAGTAGGAGGCCCTCATCCTTCGTACTATCTCGTATGGAGCCTCGCCTTTGGGATCACGCGCCTCGATCGTTATCTGATCCGCGTTCCTTCTCACCTCAACGCCGAGATGGGTAAGGAGTTCGGTCATGGTGCTTACGTCAACCAGGCTGGGGACGTTGGTTATGATGCACGGCTCTGGGGTCAAAAGACAAGCCGCCATAAGGGGCAGGGCGGCGTTCTTTGAACCCGAGATTATGACCTCTCCGTGCAGGGGGTGTCCGCCTGAGATAACCAGTTTATCCACGGCTTATCCTCATATGATTAAGACGCAGACCAGTGGAATGGGTTAACCTACCTCTATTTATCAGAGGAGAAAGAAATAGCGCGCCCGATAGGACTCGAACCTACGGCCTTCACGTCCGGAGCGTGACGCTCTGTCCATCTGAGCTACGGGCGCACTAATGGCGTCTCTTTCTCATCAATTTGCGTCTTTTCTTGAGCTTATGACGTTTTACTTTCTTTAGTTTACGTTTACGACCACAGGGCATTTATTGAACTTTCTCCTTTATTTTTGCATTACTATCTGTTTGAGTAGTTTGGAGGGCTTAAAGGCGGGTACCAGGCGTGCCGGTATATGTATCTCCTTGCCAGTTCTTGGGTTACGAGCGATCTTGGCGTTGCGCTGCTTTGTTTTGAAGACCCCGAATCCACGGATCTCGATTCGTTGGCCCTCGGCGAGCATACGAGAGATGTTCTTAAGGAAAAGGTTTATGACGATGGCGATGTCCTTCTTGGTAACCCGTGGACCTATCTGCTTCTCGATCTCCTCCACTATATCCGCCTTACGTACGCTCATGAGGCTCCTCCTTTTTTCCTAAGGCGCGGTAGTGCATCATCGGTCTCCTAGTAACTTTCCTTGCGCATCTTTTGCGCCGCTCCACGTTACAGGAAAAGCGAAACTTATCTATCACCACAGATTATATCCACAAGCAGGTGACGTGTCAAGTCTTAGCATTGCTTCACCAAAAATCCACCTGGGCGTTGCTTTTCCTAAGCTGGACAAAAGATGGTCAAAAGGTGGTCAAAAGATGGTCAAAAGGTGGACAAGGGGTCGGGGTCCCTGAGGAATTCCCTCACCTCTAACTCCTCTACCCGAAGGGCACACGTCCCAGGGGGAGAGGAGAATTATACTTTATTCTCCCTATGGGGGAAGGGAGATTCCTCATCCCCATCCCTTCTCCCAAAGGGGAAATCCCTCACCTTTAATTCCTCTCCCAAAGGGGAGAGGAAAACTATATTCCCCTCTCCCTATGGGAGAGGGTCGGCACCTTCGGTGCCGGGGTGAGGGAGAGCCTCAGCAATAGTTTCAATAACTCCTTCTAGATTTCCCAACACATCGGTATTCCAAAATCTCAAGATTCTTATCCCTTCAACTTCAAGGCTATCGGTACGTTCATTATCGTATTTGGCTTGTGCAGGTTCAGTATGTCCGCCGCCGTCGAGTTCTATGGCGAGTTTGGCTTCGTGACAGTAGAAATCAACTATGAATTTACCTATCGGGTGCTGTCTGCGGAATTTAAAACCGAATAGTTGCTTGTTTCTCAGGCAAGTCCATAACTTTAGTTCCGCGGGGGTTTGCGAAGAGCGAAGCTCTCTGCATCTTTTGAGGATTTCAGGGGGAAGATAACGCTTTTCCAAGACTAACGCTCCTTTTTACCCTCATCCCCAACCCTTCTCCCAGAGGGAGAAGGGGGTATTGGATTTCCCTCTCCCTATGGGAGAGGGATTAAGGGTGAAGGTGTTGAGGGCATCAAACACCCAGCTTTCCCTGTTTGTCCTTATCCTTGGTGATCTTTTCCGCACGCTTAAACGTCACGTCATCCGGCGCTATCTGCGGAATCTTCAGACGCTCGGTGCCCTCCAGGAGTCCTTTGACTGTGAGCACCTGCACCCTGGGGTAGTCCTTGTTCATTATCTCCGAGTGATAGAACCCTGCCGATGCCGCCTCTGCAGGTATGTCTGACCGCTCGCTTGGTTCATACAGCAGTATCAGCGCGCCCATGACCGCTTTCTCACGTTCCATGGTGCCGACCAGGTCGCGGACGTATGCGGGTTTGGGCTTCGCGTCGCTCTTCACCTGCACGATGACCTTGTGAGGTGAGCGTTGTTTGCCGTCTATGAAGAACTTTATACCGTCAATCCCCTTGTCGCTCCCGCCTTTGCGTGAAGGGTCGCCCTTTGGTCGTGCTGGGATAAGGGAAAGCGCCCATAACTCGAACTCCTTACGCGGGATATCGGTTCGCTGAGCCAGCTCACGTGCAGACTCCCAGTCGAAGGGAATGCCGTGAGTTTCGCAGTCTTCCAGGATTTCTTCACCAAAGTGATCTACCAGCCGGTTCTTGATTAAGTTTATGGCAAGGTAGGTAATGTCTATGCCGATCCAGCGGCGGCCTAAAGCTTGCGCGGCGGCAATGGTAGTTCCGCACCCGCAGAACGGGTCAAGCACCACGTCTCCGGGGTTGGAGGAAGCGTTGATGATGCGTTCGAGTAAAGTCTGCGGTTTCTGTGTGGGGTAACCAAGTCGTTCAGCTGCTTGCGACCCGATGGGTTCAATATCATCCCATAAACTCTGAACGGGTTTCCCTTTTAGTTCGTCTAAGAAACGCTTTCTTTGGATTCGCCCATTTTTACTTTTAGGGAAGTATAACCGCCCTTCTTTATCCCATTGCTCCATCTTCTCTTTTGATATTGCCCACCCCTTTTTGGGTGGTTTGTAACCTTTGTACTCATACATAAGATTCGGACGAACAGCAGGGTTAGCAAGATCAGCAATTCGATAGCGTCTACCGTTTTCATCTACGTGTTTAAAGAATTTCTCTACGTATTCCTTATAACCTAGTGCATCAAAACTGTACTGGGGGCATAGCTCGGCTTTACTAGTTTTTACATAGAAAAAAATACTGTCTGTGCAAGCGCCGAATTTGTTAGACTTATGAACCGCACTGCTACTTCCAGTTCTTCTTTTCCAAATTATCTCGTTTCGGAAATTCTTCACCCCGAATACCGCATCCATAAGGATTTTCAGATAGTGGCCGGCGGTAGGGTCGCAGTGCAAATATATCGAACCTGTCGGTTTCAGCACCCGTTTCAACTCCACCAGCCGGGGAGCCATCATCACGAGGTACGCAAGCATAGCGTTGTGTCCAAGGAACCGTTCAAAACCCTGAAGCAAATCAATCAAAGCTACCGGAGCGTCGCCCGAAGTCACAAGCTCGTGATAGGTGCGCGCCGCGACCTCGTCCCATTCCCAGAAGTCGGTAAAGGCTTGAATCTGCGCCGCCGACGGCGTGCCCTCAACCTCCTTGAACAGCACGTTATACGTAGCCTTGGAGTTGAACGGCGGATCAAGATATACTAAATCAACCGACTCCGAGGGAACCTTATCCCGCAGAACCTCCAGATTGTCGCCGAAGTAAAGCTTGTTGTGCGGTTCGGCATCCATAGGTAATGATATAATGTAGATTAAGGTTTGTCAAGCCTATACCCACACCCTGCTAATCCTTTAGAGGTTGCCTCAGGCACTTTCCGAGGATTTTACCTCTTGTGACTTAACCCCAGGATACTTGACCTGTGAAGGATTCTCCCTATTATTAACGTGAAGGAGGATGCAATGCGAAAGGCGCTTTTTATAATCGCGACGATGATTTTTATCCTGGCAGGGGTGAGCTGCGGGCCAAAAGAGCAGAAAGTCGAAGCACCGAAAAAAATCTATGCCGCTATCGAGGTAGAAAAACGCGGCACAATGTGGTTCGAGCTGTATCCTGAAAAGGCCCCTAAAGGGGTGGCACAGTTCACGAGGCTTGTCAAGCAAGGCTTCTACGACGGCCTGCTTTTCTGGCATATCTCCGATAAGGGGCTGGTTCAGTCCGGCTGCCCGAACAACGACGGAAGCGGTCACGCCGGCAACCTGATTAAGGAGGAAATCGAGGAGACCCTTCACCATGAGCGAGGGACCCTTTCCATGATCAACTTCGGAAGACCCTGGACCACCTCCTCGCAGTTTATCATCTGCCGAAAGGCCGTGCCGGAGCTGGATGGACGCTACACCATAATAGGCAAGCTCATGAAAGGAGATGAGGTCCTTGACGAGATAGAGAGGAATGATAAGATCAAAACGGTAACCGTCAAGGAAGAATAAGGCGCTGGCCAGGCAGAGAGTGAGGAGGGTTGACATCACTGGGGAAATTCCTATACTTATAGTATGATTATTGAGAGTCTTGTGAGGGGTATCCCGTGAGGGAAGTAGGGCTGTGGGTCTGGACGGCCCTTTTGGGCACCCTGCGCGAGTCGTGGAACCTTCTGGCCGAGATGGCGCCTTACCTTATAATAGGATTTATCTTCGCCGGGATTTTGCACGTTTTCATTTCGGTACAGCGGATAGCTAAACATCTGGGCGGAGCCAGGTTCTCATCAGTCTTGAAGGCAACGCTTTTCGGGATCCCTCTTCCATTATGTTCTTGTGGAGTAATACCTGCTGTTGCTTCGCTCAGGAGAAGCGGGGCAAGTAAGGGTGCCACACTTGCGTTTCTTATATCCACGCCCACGACCGGAGTTGATTCCATCCTTGCCACCTACTCGCTTCTTGGGCCGATATTTACCCTCTATCGAATTGCCGCGTCCTTTGTTGCCGGGCTGGTTGCCGGATTGGGTACGAACATCTTCGATCGCCGATCCACTGATGAGGAGTCTACGAAGGAGCCTCGCTGTGCGGTGTGCGGTGAGCCGGATGACGGTCACGATCACGGCTTTGGTGCCCGGATGCGCGCCATGATCGCCTACTCCTTCGGTGAGCTGGTTGCGGATATCGGCAAATGGCTCTTGATCGGGATACTGATCGGAGGGGTGATTTCCTACTTCCTTCCTGCGGGGCTCATCACCGCCTATCTCGGTTCCCCCATTTTGCAGATGCTTGTCATGCTTGCGGTGAGCGTTCCTCTATACATCTGCGCAACGGGTTCTCTGCCCATAGCCGCGGCACTTATAATGAAGGGCATCTCGCCCGGTGCGGCGCTGGTGTTTCTGATAGCAGGTCCTGCGACCAATGCGGTAACGGTCACGGTGGTATCCAAAACCCTTGGCAAGCGCTCGCTTGCGATCTACCTTGTCTCCATTGTTCTTGTTTCGATAGGCATGGGACTGCTTTTCAATCTTATCGTCCCTCGCGGTCTGGCCGCTCCATCCAACGGCAGGATCATCGGGATGTTCGAATTTCCTGAGATAGTGAAGATTGTGTCAGCGGCGCTGGTTCTGGGTCTGATCGGATACCAGTTCGGTCTCAAGATTTTTAAGCGTAGCCGTAATCGCAGGCAAGAGGAAGCCGAGTGCGGCGGTTCAACCTAGTGCATTCTTCCTGATCAAGAATAACTTCGGGAACAATTTTTATTCCGATCCTTTTCCCGCAGGGAAAAGGGAGGATTAGTTCGTAGGGGCCGACCTTCAGGTCGGCCCGATTGTTTATCAGCACTAGTGTTAAACTCTGTTACTTAAGGGTGTTTTAGTATAGTCAGTTTGTGTTCTTCTGCTTCCGCGAGAATACTCATGATTTCTTTGTATTTTTCCTGATCGCGGTGACAATAATAATCGTCGAATAGCATAAAAACCACCCTTTCAGCTATTCCCAAGTCTTTGATTGCCACTAGGGTGTTAATGTCCTTCTTAATATCCTCTTGAGGTTTCCTGCGATATCGACCAACATCATAGTGAAAAAATTTTGCCTCCGCACACAATAGAAATGGACCTGTATCGTTTTTCTTGGCGATTATTAAGTCCACTTTCGGTCCTTGCTTACGCCTCAGTTTTTCTCTTAATGGTATTAATTTATCCTCAAAACTATAACCGTCAAAGTTGGAAGGCTTAGTAGCAGTTAAATTCTTATCGAAGTGCATTTCGATCTCAACTGAAGGTGGTTTTTTAGCTAATTGTTCCTTAAAGTTCAAAGCAAGTTGCACCATCAAATCAGCTTCATTCCATAACATCCAATGCTACTTAAGAGCTTCAACTTCACTCATATTCTTAGAATATTCTCGAACCTCACCTTCGTAGTAATCAAAAAAATCAACCCACGATTTTTTGAGTAGCTCTTCGATTTCTTCTCCGGTAATGTCAGACATTTCGCCTCCTTGTTTTTTTATCCGGGCCGACCTGAAGGTCGGCCCCTACGAATTTCAGTATAATCAAGTGATTTTAAAAAGTCAACTTGAGGTTAAAAAAATATCGGTAGAAGTCGAAAGGGGTCCCCGCGGCGTTGCGCAGCAACGGCGTGGGGTGTTTATTCGGGGTCCCCGGCAGAATGCGTAGCATTCTGTTGGGGTAAAGCCAGCTGCCCGCACCCGGCCAATATGGCAGAGCCTAGGCTCTTACGTAAGGTTACCGCAGGAAGATCAGGCATAATCCAGTTGGCAAAGCGCTCAACCTGCTCAGGACTGGGTGCTTCAAATTGCGCTCCAGGATAGGGGTTGAACGGAATCAGATTGATCTTGCAGTGTATGCCGGC
>JAGMDF010000034.1 GCA_023128825.1 Caldifarciminota bacterium
TCGAACGTCACCCGCTTGCCTTTGATCTCGATATACTCCTTAACAGCAGGGATAAGCTCCTTCAAGGGATAACGCTGGGCGATTGGCATGATGCGTTCTCGCGTCTCCTGATCTGCCGCGTTCAGTGACACGGCCAGCTTGAACTGCTCAGGCTCTTCTGCGAATTCCCTGATCTGCGGAACTATCCCCACGGTGGATATGGTAATCTTGCGCGCGCCTATGTTCAAGCCCAGGTCGTGGTTCAGGATTCTTGCCGCGTTCAGAGAAGCCTCGTAATTTAAGAACGGCTCGCCCATCCCCATGAACACCACGTTGGTTATCCGCTCGGACTGGCCTTTTGAGATTGCAAGCACCTGGCCCGCGATCTCGCCCGGAGTCAGATTGCGCACAAATCCCATGCCTGCGGTGCGGCAGAATTCACAGCCAAGCGAGCAGCCGACCTGGGTGGAGACACATACGGTACGTCGGTTTCCACACTTGAGCCAAACAGATTCGATCTGGTTACCGTCGGAAAGCTCAAACAGATGTTTGACCGCACCTTCCTTAGCCGATCCCACACGAGCCTTGAGCTTGAGGCTCGAGATGCGGTAGCGTTCGGCCAACCGCTCGCGCATAGGCTTGGAGATGTCGGTCATTAGCTCCCAATCCTTTATACCCTTCTGCCATATCCACTTGAATATCTGGCGTGCACGGAAGCTCGGCAGATCGAACTTTCCAAACTCCTCCACCAGCTGGGAAAGGGTCAGGTTCTTGATATCTATCTTCACTTCACTATTCCTGTTGTTCCTTCAGGTGTAGCCTCGGTTATTTTGACATCCGCCAGTGAGCGTACCGGTCTTGATGTATGGGAGATGCGAACGTCTATGTAGTTGTCGGTCAGCGCACGGGTAGGGGAGAGCAGTACAGCCTGTCTTGTTTTACTCATGAATCTCCTTCTGAACTCCAGCGATTTCTTAACCCCCTCTTCTCTGAGGATTTTTGTTTCCTCTCTTGGATTGTGCTTGCATTTGCGGCGTCTTGCGAACATCGGTGTCCCTGGCCGCGGCGAGTAGGTGAAGACGTGCAGGTACGAAAAAGGCATGGCGCGCACGAACTCAAGGGTGCGAGCAAAACTTCCCTCATCCTCACCAGGCGTGGAGGTTATTATGTCGGTGCCTATGCACGCGTCAGGGAACGTACTTTCCACTTTATCCATCAGTCGAGCAAACCCCTTTGTCCGGTAGGGACGGCCCATCTCTTCAAGTATCCTGTCGTCGCCTGACTGCAATGGGATGTGCAGGTGCGGGCAGAATCGTGGGCTTGAGGCCAGCACCCCCAGAAGCTCATCTGTTACCGTGTCAGGCTCAAGCGAGGTCAGGCGGATTCTAGGCGCCCCCCTTTCTTCTTGCTCAATCCTTTTAAGAAGCAAGGTTAGACTTTCGCCTCGTTCTTTACCCCAAAGCCCAAGGTTAAGCGCCACCAGAACCACCTCTCCGAAACCCTCCTCAGCTAGAACACGAAGCTCGTCCAAAATCGCATCGGCGCTCTTGGACTTAACAGGTCCGCGAATCCTTGAGACGATGCAGTAGGCGCATCTGCGATTACACCCCTCGCCTGCGCGGAGGAAGGCGCGGTTACGAGAGATGACGAATGCATCACAGCTATCCTTTCCGTAACGCAGAGATGCGATCAGGTGTTCCTTTTCCTCATATCCTATGATCCGGGTTACACCAGGAAGAGCGGCCATCCGTTCGGGTATGCGCGTTGCGCCGCAGCCTGTGACCTTTATCTCTGCATCCGGGTATCTGCGGTGGAGCCGGCGGATAAGAGCCACAGAACTCCTGTCCGCCCGTCCTGTCACGGTACACGTAGTCACGAGACAGACCTTGACACCGGCCTCTTGCCGTGCATCCCCTGCGAGCTCGTATCCATTTTGCACAAACCAGGCTTTCCAAAGGTCGGCCTCGGCCTGATTGAGCTTGCAGCCCGTGGCGGCTACCAATACCTTGGGTCCAGGCATGATTGATCCTCAGAATCCGGGGATCTGATAACTTCAGGCAAGTAAGGATGATTCCTTACTTTTCCCCTGTCTCTTCCTTCTTCTTTCTGGTGCGCTTCTTTGGTTTTTCCTCAGTCTTCTTGGCGTCGACGTCCGGTTCGGCTTTTGCCTCACCGTCGGCTTTCGCCTCAGCCTGTGGCTCTTCCTTTTTCGCGGTCTTCTTCCTGGTGGTTTTCTTCGGTTCGGCTTTCGCCTCACCGTCGGCTTTCGCCTTACCGTCGGCTTTCGCCTCACCGTCGGCTTCCGCCTCGGTAGTGACCTTCTTTTTGCGAGTAGTAGCCCTTTTCTTCGGTTTTTCTTCCTTTTTTTCTTTACCTTCAGCCTTTGCTTCGACTTTTTCTTCGGTTGTGGTCTCTGATTTGTCTTTGGCAGCTTCTTTGACTTTGGTTTCCGGCTCTTTCTTCTCGGGTTTTTCGGCGGCTTTGGTAGTTTGCTTTGTTTCCTCTGTGCTTTCAGCCGCTTCTTCCAGGGTGCTTAAGGCATCGGCAAGATGGTCCTTAAGTGAGAAGCCTTTTGGGGCATTGATGGATTCGACGTGACGATGCTCCTTTGCCTCGGTCTTCCTGTAGTAGTCGCGTTCAGAAAGGATCACCCTGCGGCCCTTGGGGTCGATTCGACGTATGATTAGCTGGAGCTCCTCGCCCAGCCTGTAGTGGTCTTTGATCTTCTTTATTTTGCGCTTGCGAAGCTGCTGTTGGGGAACGAAGCCCTCGATCTCCTCGGTAAGCGCAACAACCACACCAGAGGAGGGCATGTCGATGATCTTACCAAGCACGTGCTGGTCTTCTTCGTGTTTCTTTGACCAGCTGTAGAAAGGGTCTTCCTGGGTCTGCTTGATGCCGAGGGTTATCCTGCGGCTTTCCTTGTCCACATCAAGGATGATGGTTTCGACCCGCTCTCCCTTCTTAAGGATCTCGCGCGGATGCCTGATGCGTTTGGTCCATGAAAGATCGACGTTGCGCACAAGACCCTCGATCCCTTCCTGGATCTCAACGAATGCCCCAAAGTTCTTTAGCGACGTTACGGTTCCTTCCAGGCGCTGACCGACATGGTAGCGTTCGTCTATCATAGACCATGGGTCGGGCGTGGTCTGTTTGAGCCCTAAAGAGATGCGTCTGTTATCCTTGTCCATTGATAAAACGATTGTTTCCACGTCCTGACCCATTTGCAGTATCTGAGCCGGGTGACTTAGCGTGCGGGTCCATGACATCTCGCTGATGTGGATGAGGCCTTCGATGCCTTTTTCTAACTCAACGAAAGCACCGTAGTCGGTGAAGCTCGTAACTACGCCCTTGACGCGGGAACCTATGGAGTAGCGCTTGTCAACGTTGTCCCATGGATGCGTGGTAAGCTGCTTTAGACCTACGGTTACGCGGCCTGTCTCCTCGTTCTTAGTGAGAACCTTCACCTTGATCTTCTCTCCGACCTTCAGGACCTCGGCAGGATGCACGATCTTATTCCAGCTGATGTCTGAGATGTGCAGAAGGGCATCAAGGCCGCCCAGATCGATGAAGGCGCCGAAGTCCACGATGTTCTTCACCATCCCTTCGACCAGCTCGTCTACGTTAAGCCTGTCAAGTGCCTCTTTGTGGAGTCTGGCCAGTTCTTCCTCTAAAAGCATCCGGCGCGAGACAACGATGTTGCGCTTGTTCCAGTTTACCTTGATTATTTTGACCTCGATCTCCTTGCCGATGTAGGCGTCGAAGTCGGTTACCGAGCGAATGTCAACCTGGGAACCGGGCAGGAATGCGTCGAGGCCGAAAACCTCCACCTGCAGTCCGCCCTTGACCTTTTTGCGAACCAGGGCAGGACAGGATTCCTCCGCCTCCAGTTTGCGCTTTATGGTATCCCAGGCCATCTGGAAATCGGCCTTCTTCTTTGAGATCACCGGAAGCCCTTCGCGGTTTTCTAGTGACTCCACGAATACCATTACCTCGTCGTCCAGCTTGATTCCCTTAGGTTCGTTAAACTCGGTGATGGAAAGCACACCTTCAGACTTCCAACCCAGGTCAATGAGCACCGAGTTGCCCTCGATCCGGGCTATCTTCCCCTTGACTATCTCACCTGCATGTAAGCTCGATAGCGACTCGGAGATTAGTTTTTCGAGTTCTTCGCTTGTTGGATCTTTGACTACGTTTTTTGACATCAGGTTTTTCCTCCTAGTCTAGAGATTTACCTGGATATCCCAATCTGCCTTTTTGCGTGCAGAAAGGGTTTGGTTTTCAGGGTTTACAGATTTATGTGAAGCTTTGCTTGCTGCTTCACCGATTTTCTTCGAGTTCACCCTGCCGTGAGCGATTGACGCCAGGCGGTGCACCTCGCGTTCGATGCGAAGGGTAAACTTCTCGTAAGCTTCCTTATCCTTGGATGGGCACTCAGGGTAGATAGGCTCTGCAAAGAAAACCTCCACCCTTGAACGTCTGGTTAACCACTCATGCCAGGGACGATGGGTGTTCTTTATGTACGTCGGAACCACCGGGATGTTGTAGCGCAGTGCAAGCATCCCGACTCCCGACTTGAAAGGCAGGAACGTTCCCTTAAGGCTCCGCGTTCCTTCAGGGAAAAGGACTATTGCTTGTTTTTTCTTGATGAGTCTGTATGCTTCCTTAAACAGGTGCATGTCGAAAGCCTTGCCGCGTTTGATGGGGATGGCGTTGAAGCAGGCGATGAGCCAGCGGAAGAAGCGCGACTGGGCAAAAAGTTCTTCCTTTGCCAGAAAGAAACACTCGCGCTTGGCCGCATGACCCATCAAAGGCGGATCTGCAAAGCTCATGTGGTTAGCGGCAATGAGCACCGCTTTCTTCTTTGGGATAAGCCTGCGGTCGTGCACCCGGATGCCGAAGAGCCAGCGGAATATGGGATAGGTGATACCCCAGGTCAAGACCCAGCTTGATTTCACTTCCCCTCCATCCTTTTTTGAACCTCGGCCTCTATCAATTCCACCTGTTCCTCTATGGTAAGATGGGTGGTATCGACGTAGAACGCGTCCGTGGTTCGGGTAAGGGGGCTGAGCTTGCGGGTGGAATCTATCTCGTCTCTTTTTTGCAAGTTGAGTTTCACCTCTTCGAATCCACGTTCAATGCCCTTCTCTATAAGCTCCTTCTTGCGTCTTCGGGTACGTTCTTCCAAATCGCAGGTCATGAAGACCTTGAGTGCTGCGTCAGGAAAGACCACCGAGCCGATGTCCCTGCCCTCGCAGACCAATCTGCGGCGCTTACCTATCTCGCGCTGTTTGGCCACAAGGAACGCTCGAACTGACAGGTGTTCGGCAACATGGGAGACCCAGCGGTCTACCTCGGGCGTGCGAAGTTCGTTTTCAAGAAGCTTGCCGTCAAGGTAGACGTAAAGTTTCCGATTGAGTATCTTGAACTCAAGGGGGGATGAAAGGAGGACCTTTTGAAGAAGCCCGTCCGAGGCCTGGAGGCCGTCTTCTTGCAATAATAGGTAGGTAACCGCACGATACATCGCGCCGGTATCCAGATAGGTAACTCCCAGCTTTTTTGCGAGAAGTCTTGCGGTTGTGCTTTTGCCTGAAGAGGCGGTTCCGTCAATGGCTACGACACACTTCAAGTCAAGCAGTTCCTCCTTTTGTTAATCTTTACTGTCGACGGACTGTTAATCCATACAGCATACAATTATAGGCGATTTATGATACCTCGTCAACCCCCGATCAGGAGATTCCGTGAAGAAGAACGGTCCGGGAAGTGCCACCGTCTGGCGGATGATTGACGTGGACGCCGCGTGGCTCCGAAGGATGACGCTTGCGGAATAATCTCATATGGAGCAGGGTCCGAGGATTTGCCTCTAAGTGTTGGTCACCCAAGGGGGATGCAGAACAGGCTGGAAGCCTGTTCTTTAATATCTGCTCAGCCTGGAGAGGCTGAGCCACATTATCTTTTGCGATCTTTTACCCCTCCGGGGCACACGTGCCCGGAGGGCAAAAGGAGCACGATGACAAATGGTGCTGGTTTAAAGCCTTCCCGCCTGGATCTCTTTCCTTATAAACGCGTTGAATGATGAGCATTGCTCCACCTCCCGCTTCAACCCTTCAGGGTCTTTCCGCGCTCGTTTGGTCATGTAGGCATTGACCCTTTGTCTGAGTTCGTCTGGCAGGGGTCTGTTTTTCCCTTTGGCGTAGCTGGTATCGGCTGGGTTGCCGAACATGGGGCGGATTTCCCAAACCTTTTTGTTCGCCTCTTCGGGAGTTAGTCCATCCTCCTTGGTGAACTTCAAAAAGAGTGCGTAGATGAAAACCTCGTCCACCTTGGAAATCATCCTGCGCTCAAGATCGTGCATGTTCCACCACCAGCAGATGTCTTCATCCCGAACACCCTCGCCACTTTTCTTAGCCAATAACTCACTGACCTTTTTATCTTCTGCCTCTCTTTCCAGGAGCCGGTCTCCAAGGTCAGGCGGCAGGTTCAGGGTGTCTTCCTTCCGTGCTTCTTCGGTTACCTTTTTATAAAGGTCCTTGAAGGTTCGCTTCGCCTGTGCTGGAGACATCCCCATCATCTTCCGGAATATGGGCAGGTATTGATCCCTCAGGTGTTTCTGGAGCGTGGAAGGTTTTGCCATGTGCGTCTCCTTAAATACTAACCTACACCTGATCGGGGTCTTGTCAACGTCACCCTTGTTCTTCGAGTTGACATTCGCATCCTCACTGTTATAGTAACGTTATGACTGATGCCGTAATGATCAAGGAGTTAAGTACTGAGGAGATGTCTCTTGAGATCAGACAGCTGGCTCGTGAGAGGCAGGCGCTTTTGTTGGTTCACAACTACCAGATACCTGAGATTCAAGACCTTGCCGATTTTTTGGGCGATTCGCTCGATCTGGCCAGGCGCTCGGCCGAGGCCACGCATCCGGTAATATTATTCTGCGGTGTGCGTTTCATGGCCGAGACCGCAAAGATACTGGCCCCGGAGAAGATGGTTCTTCTGCCCCGGTCCGACGCAGGCTGCCCCATGGCCGACATGGCCGACGTAGAAGGTCTGCGCAGGCTCAAAGCCCAGCATCCGGATGCCAAGGTGGTGGCCTACGTTAATACCAACGCGGACATCAAGGCAGAGGTTGACGTGTGCTGCACCTCGGCCAATGCGGTTAAGGTCGTCCAGGGTATCGACGCGGATGAAATAATCTTTGTCCCGGACTGCAACCTGGCATCCTGGGTCCAGCGATTTACCAGAAAGAAGATAATCCCCTGGGCAGGATTCTGTCCAGTGCACCGACGCTTCAAGGTCGAAGAGATAAAGGCCGTCCGCGAGCGCTATCCCGACGCCCTTATCATGGTTCATCCTGAATGCGATCCTGAGGTCATCGATCTTATTGACGAGGTGGCTTCAACCAACGGGATGGTGAGGCTTGCCAAAAAATCCGATCGCAAGCGCTTCATCGTTGGAACCGAGGAGGGGCTTATCTACCGCTTAAAGAAGGAGAACCCTTCAAAGGAGTTCTACTCGCTCGGCGCGCCCAAGGTCTGCGAGAACATGAAAAAGATAAGGCTCGAGCACGTCCTGGAAGCACTGCAAAGAAATCAGTACCAGATAGAGGTGGAGCCGGAGATCGCTTTCCGGGCCAAGAAAGCCCTTGATGAGATGCTTAAATACGTATAACACACCCCGAAATCTATCCTCCCTTTTTCCTTCGGAAAAAGAATGTCTGTGTAGAGCACACTCTTGTCCGGCCAAAAGGCGGTGGATCTCCTTTCTCAGTTCTCTTCTCGTAAGTCTTAAGGGAGATTCCGTTTTTCCTGATAACATCCTTGCTCGCCTACCCCAACCCTGGTAACTATCTTTTGACGCACGACCCGCAGGACTTGACATTCAAGGAGAAAAGGAGTAAAATCCCGAATAGGATAGTTAAGGTAAAAGGAGGAACTTTATGAAGAAGAGTGCTATCGGTGCACTACTTGCGATTGTGTTCGTGGGTTTGACCGTCACTGGATGCGATGCCCTGAGGCGAACCGTTGAAATCCCCGATCTGACCAAATCGACCCTCGAGAACGCGAAGGTCTCCACTGAGAAGAGAGGGCTTTTGATCTATGCGGTGGACGAGATTGAGTCTGACGAAGTAGAGAAAGGCTTTATAGCCAAGCAGGAACCTCTTCCTCTTTCTGAGGTCAAGCGGGGCTCGTCTGTAAAGGTTTGGATCTCCAAGGGTTTAGTCAGTGTTGAAGTTCCTGCTCTTGAGAATGTTGCTGCGAGTGCGGCACGCGCTAAGCTGAGCAAACTGGGACTTGAGGTTGACGAGGAGGAGGTATACTCCGAAGAGATCGCCAAGGACTTCGTGGTATCATCGAATCCTTCCCCTGGCATGATGGTCCAGAAAGGCACCACCGTGAATTTAAAGATGAGTGTGGGTCCTGAACCGCCCAAGACAGCCGTGGTACCTAAAGTGATCCGGACGAGCAAGAGCTCAGCGCAGAAGAAGATAGAAGCGGCAGGTCTGGATGCGAAGTTCGTCTACAGGGTAAGTACCGAGTACTACGAGGGCACCCTTTACTATCAAACACCCAAGGCGGGCAGCGTGGTTCCCATAGGCTCTACCGTAACCGCATACATCGCGACTGTTCTAGACTAGAGAGGGCTAAGGAGATTGGACGAGGCCGGGATTACCCCGGCCTCTTTTTTTATCCCCAAACGCTTACGAAGCAAGCGCTTGGGGACCCCTTTTAAGAAGGATGTAGGTTCGTCCCTCTCCGCAAGGGAGCACCAGACTCTCCATCCGCGACTTCAGCCCGTAGCGCTCGATCAGCAAGTCCGCCTCATCCAGCTCAGCCCTGCCTCCAGGTCCCTTGTAGAAGAGAACCCCACCATTCTCTTCAAGATGATCAACTACTATCGGTAAGACCTCAATAATCGTTCCTATTGCTCTGACGGTGATAAGATCAAAACGCTCTTCTAGATTCTCGCCTCGATCAGGAAAGAGTGAAAGATTACTTAACCCCAGTTCCCTTATCACACGCAGCAGGAAGGCCGCCTTCTTCTGTCTGGATTCGACAAGTGTCACCTCGAGATCGGGTCTTGCAATGGCCAGAGGTATGCCAGGCAGGCCTGCGCCAGAGCCCCAGTCCGCTAATTTGGAATCTGCAGGAATCATATTTACCGGGGCAAGCGAGTCGGCGAAGTGCAGCTCCTCAAGACGTTCCAGATCACCCTTGGAGACCAGGTTGATGTTTTTGGAGGCATCAAGGATCAACTCCTTGTATCGCTTGAGCTTATCCCGTTGATCCGTCAAGAGCATGATTCCTTTGCTTGTGAGGAACCTCTCAAGTTGCCGGTTCATACATTGTCCTTGAGGTTCGGGTCTTGCGTAGCGTCGGAAGAAATGCTTCAGTGTTACGGGTGTTACGGGTGTTACGGGTGTTATGTCCTTGATTAAGGGACGTTAGTCCCAGGAAGTTATGGAGATGCCCCGCAAGGGTATTTCCTTGTGAGCGGAGCGCAAGCTCCGACCGTAACACACCATAATTATGAGAATGCCCCACTTGTGCCCACATCGGGTAAAGGGGTACGTGTGTTACGGGGGTGTTACGGGTACGGGTGTTACGGGTGTTGCGGGTGTTACGGGTACGGGTGTTAGGGGTGTTACGGGTCACACGTCGCGTTCAAGGTAGGTGTCGTGTTCCAGGTATGGGTGGTACTCGCTCCACCGCTCGCCCGCGTTGCTGCGAGCCGCGACCTCATCATACATCGCCCGTTTGGAGTCGAGGTTGTCAAGCTGGTGCAGGATTTCCGCTTCCAGGAACAGCGGTCTGCGTGGGGAACCGTACTCCATGAACCCGTGGTGACTGATAACCATGTGTAAGAGTTTCCATGCAAGCTTTTCAGGAAAGCGAGGGATGCGTTCTATCTCGCGCTCGATCATCCTTGTCCCTATCACGATGTGTCCCAGGAGTTTGCCCTCGTCGGTGTTGTCTATGGTGCGGGTGTATTCGTACTCGCGTATCTTGCCTATGTCGTGCAGGAGCACCCCTGCGAGAAGCAGATCCTTGTCCAGATCTGAATTTAGTTTGCAGAGCGCTTCGGCTGCGGTGAGCATGTCGTACGTATGGACGCACAACCCGCCTAGATAGGCGTGGTGAGCGCGCACCCCTGCCGGTGCGAGTTTGAACTGACGTTCGAACGCGGAGTTATCGTAGAAGGCGGTTAGAAGTGCTGAAAGCGGATCACGCAGCCGATTTGCGGTCTCACGGAGCCTGATGTAGCACGCTTCAACGTCCCTCGCGGTCTTTGGCAGGAAGTCGGTGTAATCTATCTCTGCTTCCTTTATCTGCCGAATCCCATCTATCTTCAGGTTAAGACGTCCGTTGTACTCTGAGAGACGGCCGCGCAGACAGGCAAAGACGCCTTTGGGAAGATTGCTTGAAGATGCAGGCTCAAACATGATTGCTTTTAAGATGCCGGTTCGGTCGCGAAGCTGGAAGATGATGAAATCCTTGCCATCGCGTGTCTTTCGGGTCTCCTTTTCGGCTATGTAGAAGACGTCGTCTACATCGTCGCCGGGATGCAGATTCTCTATGAACTGTTTCTTCATCAGAACCGGTATGAGATGGATATGCGGTGAAACAATCCGATGTCAAGGCCCGGGGTTATCGCATAGTCTACAGATACCCCTGCCAGATCGTGTATTCCCAGACCCAACGATAAGCCGGCAAGGATGTCAGCGCCTTCCCCTGTTTTCCATGCCGAACCCTGGGTTGAGTAGCCTGTACGAAGGGCGAGAAGGTCTATGGGCAAGAACTCGACCCCGCCCCTGATAATCAAGGGTGCGTCGAAGGGCTTGGAAACGTCAAGGCCCAGAAGAAGATTCTTCACCCCTGCGTAACTTACGCCGCCGCCGATCCCCAAAGGCATCTTGGAGCGCTCTTCTACGAACGGTGTTATCTCGTATGCGGCGTTCTGCAACGCGACGCCTATAGCAAGGCCGGGCAGAAGATCGGTATACATCAATCCAACATCAGCAGCTGCTCCTATCTGGGTGTTCGAGTCAGCCGCGGCAAGATGCGCCTTAAGGTTGGCTCCTGCGCTCAGGTTTTCAATGATGGAATAGGCAACGGTTCCGCCCAGGTTGATCACATGATAACCGAAACTGCCCAGGTCCTCGTTGGTCGGCGAGGTCTTTGTCATGGTTCCGGAGTTCAGGTAAAAGGCTCCGGCTGAGAATCTTAACGACCCTGAGGACTTGGGCTTGAATATCACCGACCCTATGTGTATGCCTGCAGGATAGGGGAGATAGTTGGCGGCCAAGAACATGCCTTCGCCGGACAGTCCTGCAGGATTGGCAAAGAACGCCTGGGGATTATCGGCTAGGCCTAAAGATGCGCCGCCCATGCCCTGCATGCGTGCATCCGGCTGAATGCGAAGATGGTTGAGTCCGGTCTGGCCCACCTCGAGAGCCGTCACGGCCCCGGCGATGAAAAGGATTAATGCTATTGTACGTTTCATCACCTGAGTTTAACGGAAAGTTCTCCTATGTCAAGACTTAGTCTCATCCGCAGATTGAAATTCGTTTTACTCGTTTCCCTTCGGAACGCAGATTTCACAGAGTTCAAATCAAATTCATATCTGCGTCATCTGTGAAATAAAGGTCGTTTCTGATCCCCCTTTTATTCCCCCTTGGGAAGTGGGACGTGTGATTTCCCTGTATCCCTTTTAGGAAGGGGGACTGCCTCCCTTTTCAAGGGGGGTGTCCGAAGGACGGGGGGATAAGAGCTGTAGGGGCACGGCATGCCGTGCCCCTACTAAGATCGAAGGTCAAAAGGGGCATTTATAAAAGCTCGTAGGTGACGTAAAGGGTATAGGAGAGATTAATCTCCCCCGGTTCAAGAGCAACAGGAACTCCACTCGAAGAGACGTATACCTTTTCACTAGTGCGTCCCCCTTGGATATGGAGACCACCTGCTGCGAGATCTACAACTCGTCGGTATTGCTGAGCCTCGAAGGATTGTGGAAATGGGAATTCGGAGATGCTTAACGGTTTTCCTAAGGTTACGCCTGAAAGTTTTGCTATTTGTAGAGCCTTGGCCTCCGCCGCTTTCATTGCTTTCTCTCTGACTTCAGCCTCATACTTTTTAGGCTCGTCAAGGGTGAACGTGACCTTACTGATCTTTGTTGCGCCAGCTTGTATTACTGCGTCCATGATCGGTAGAATCTTTGTGAAGTTTCTGATTTTCACCTTCAGTCCTGTAGAGATATTGTACCCCTCGAAAACATGCTTGTTTAGAACCGTGCGGCGATAGATCGGTTTTGCAGTAAAATGGGTTGTCTGGATGTCCTTGGCTTCTATTTTGTTGTCGTCTTTCAACACAGTGATGATTCGACTCACGATATCCTTGTTTTCATTGTAGGCTACGTTTCTGTCTTTGTTGGTGGTTTCGATGAGTATAGTCATAATGCAAAGATCAGGAGAGATGGAGATTTCGGCTGTTTCCATTATGCTCAAGGTTCGGATTTGAGGTTGGGCCGCTAATGACCCAAAAGCCAGAAGGATTGCCAGAGCGGCTATCAAGGTTTTCTTCATTTTATCCTCCTCTGGGTTGGTTTTGATCAAATTATAAAAGGAAGAGGTATAAAGTCAAATTTTTGGTGCGAGAGCTGTAGGGGCAAGGCATGCCGTGCCCATCACCCCACACGTCTGCTTCGCAGCCGTGCGGGGACCCCAATGACTCACAAATCTGAGACACTATTCTTCCTTTTTTCCAATCGAAGAATCTGGAGGCAGTTTCTCTCCGACGATAAAGTTAATTAATCGGTTGGGAATATAAACATATCTATACTCTCTCCCATTGAGGTAAGGTTTAACTGAGGAGTTGGAACCGGATGCTTTGACTACCGTCGGTTCAGGTGTGTCTGTCGGATAGTTTTCCAACTTGCCTCTGATTTTACCATTTACCTGGATGATGACGGTTACCGTCTCCTCGATCACCGCTTCGGGGTCGTAGTCCGGCCATTGAGAATCGAACACACTTTCTTTGTTACCGAACGCCTCCCACAGCTCCTCGGCAAGAAATGGAGCGAACGGGGTAATGAGCTGAGTGAGCTTCTCCATGGCATCTCTGGCCACCGCAGAGGTCTTGGCCTCAGAGTTGGCAAAAAGGCTCACAAACTCCATCATCCGGGCTATAGCGGTGTTGTAGCCCATTTCGTTGCAGTCATCCGTTACCTGCTTGATGGTCTTATTGATAGCCCTGTATATCTCAAGCTCGTCGCCTTCCAGTTGAGCAGGATCGTAATCACGAGCCTGTATCTGAGCGGCGGCCATGCCCTCGGCGTACACACGTTCAAGGAACCTTGTCGAGCCTTTAATACCCTTCTCTGACCACAATACCTCCCGATCGGGCGGGGCGAAGAAGAGCATGGCCACCCTGGCCGCATCCACACCGATACGGTCCATAAGTTCACGGGGCGAGACCGCGTTGCCCTTGGATTTGCTCATCACGTCGCCATGCTCGTCTAAAACCATCCCGTGATTGAAGAGCTTTATGACCGGTTCCTCAACTGGGGAGATACCTAGATCATACAGGAACATGGTTATGAACCGGAAGTAGATCAGGTGTCCGGTGGCGTGCTCGGCACCGCCGATGTACAGGTCGAGGGGCATCCACTTTTCGGCCTCAGCCTTGCTAAAAATCTCCTTGTCATTCTTAGGATCTAGGTAGCGCAGGTGATACCATGCCGAGTCAACAAAGGTATCCATGGTGTCAACGTCGCGCTTTGCCTCTGTACCGCATTTCGGACACTTAACGTTGACAAACTCTTCAACCGACTCCAATGGCGAGCGTCCCTTGGGCACGAAGTCCACCTTCTCCTCATCAGGCAGAAGCACGGGCAACTCCTCATCCGGCACCGGTACTATCCCGCATTTGGGGCAGTGTATCATCGGTATGGGCGCGCCCCAGTAGCGCTGGCGGGAGATGAGCCAATCCCTAAGTCTATAAGAAACCGCAGGCTTGCCGAAGTCCTCCTCAGCCGCATACTCCGCAACCTTCCTTATTCCTTCCACCGAGCTGATGCCGTCGAACGGGCCGGATGAAACCATCACACCCGGATCAACGTAGGCTCCTTGCATTTCGGAAAGCACGAGCTTGGAATCCGGCGGTTGAATAACTATCTTGATAGGAATCCCGTAGCGTTTGGCAAACTCGAAGTCGCGCTGATCATGTGCAGGCACCGCCATCACCATGCCTGTCCCGTATGATGCCAGTACGTAATCCGCAACCCACAGCGGCATCCCTTCATCGTTGAACGGGTTGCGCACCTTTAACCCGGTATCCACCCCGTCCTTCTCCCTGTCCTGGGCCAACCGCTCGATCTCCGACTTTGCAATGGCTTTATCTCTGTAGGCCGCAACCTGTTCCTTGTTGGGCATCCTATCAAGCAGCTTGGAGACCAGCCTGTGCTCAGGTGCTATCGCCATAAATGTAACCCCGTAGGCGGTATCAGGCCTGGTCGTGAATATCGGCAACTTGATCTCCGGTCTGTCCTTAAGTTCAAACACAAGCTCCGCGCCCTCGCTTCTGCCTATCCAGTTGCGCTGCATGATCTTTACAGGTTCGGGCCAGTCTTTCAGACGATCCAGGTTGCGAAGCAATCTTTGGGCGTAGGAGGTGATCTTGAAGAACCACTGCTCCAGTTCCTTTTTTTCAACGTAAGCATCGCAGCGCCAGCATTTGCCTCCGATCACCTGTTCGTTGGCCAGCACCGTATTGCAGGATGGGCACCAGTTCACAAGACCTGTATCCTGGTAAGCTAATCCTTTCTCATACAGTTGAATAAAGAGCCACTGGGTCCATTTGTAATAATCTGGATTGCATGTCCTTGCCTCTCTGGACCAATCGTAGCTGAAGCCCAGATCCTTGAGGGTCCGGGTGCCTTTTTCAAGGTTCTTCTCCGTCCACCTGCTGGGCGATTCGCCTCTCTTTATGGCCGCCTCTTCGGCTGGCAGACCGAACGCATCAAAACCCATAGGATGAAGCAAATCGTATCCGTGCATCCTCTTGTATCGCCATACCAGATCGCCCAGGATGTAGTTGCGGAAGTGCCCGATGTGGATGTCTCCGGAAAGGTAGGGGAACATCTCCAGGATGTAGAACTTATGAGCTGGCTCCTTGGGTGTATCGTGTAAGCGCCATTCCTTCCAACGCTTAAGCCACTTGGTTTCAATTTCCTTATAAGAATACTTCATCAAACTCCTCAATACTTGTAGGTGCGAGATTTCCGATAACAATCTGCTCGAGCATCGCCTCTGCATCGCGGCCAGAGGTGCGAACTGCCAAGTCAACCTCCGCCAAACGCATAAGAAACCGATGCAATCTCTCCTTAGGCCAGTTACGAATCCTCTCAGGATACTCCTGTTCCAAGAGCCACTTTTTTGCTCCCAGCCTCAGTTCTTTTGCTATCTCATCCTGCGAAGCTCCTTTTGCCCGAAGCTCTTCATACTTTAGGAGGGCAAACGCTTCCCTTGAGAGGGTGCGAACGATCTGCAGTATCCCTTCCCTGGGATCGAAACGCAACACACGATGCAATTCCCTTGATGCCTTATTCCGATCTCTGGCAAACACCGCCCTCACACAATCATAAACCCCCTTCTCGAACGAGTCGTGCAGAAGATCCTCAACTTCCTTAAGTCCTATCCGTTTCTTTTCTCCCCTGAAGAGATCGAGCTTGGCAAACATCTGTGCCAGCGCCATCAGATTGCCCGCGGAAAGATCGACCATGAAATCTACGGTTCTATAGTCAAGCGAGAATCCCATGGACGAGGCCTGGGTTTTCAGCCACGATGTCAATTCACTGGGCTTGGGCGAGGCTAGATGACATACCGTAATCTTTTGTCCTTTAGCCCATTTGAGAAGGTTATCAGTTGCTTTCAGTTCCTTTTCGGCCATCATAACCACGACCCGTAACACATCCCGTAACACATCCCGTAACGCCTCCCGTGACACATCCCGTGACGCCTCCCGTGACGCCTCCCGTGACGCCTCCCGTGACACATCCCGTAACGCCTTCCGTGACACCTCCCGTAACACCTCGCGTTCCTTTTCCGGATGTGCGGTAACCCGCTCCAGCGCCTGGAGCTGATCTTTCTTTAACTTGTGCGCCGAGCGCACCACCGTTGCCTTAGTTCCTCCTCCGAACGAAAGGGTTCCAGCCGACGCCAGTAGCTGGGCCGGATCAAGGGATGCGGCATCCACAACCTCGTATCCCCAACCGCCTGCATCGGCATAGGTCTCACGAAGCAGATCAAGGATCTGCTGATGAAAGAACATCTCCTGGCCGTAGCAAAGCAAACCTCCCGCTAAATCCCGCGCCTTGATACGCTTAATCAGCTCTTCTCTCGTGATGCGCATCTGTAATGATATTTAGTTAGACCACTTATGTCAACCGCCCTGATCTGTTTACGGAACTCTGGTTCCGCAAGCAGCTTCCCTGTCTTCCTGCTTGACGATCTCAACCTCTTGCTACCAGATAATGATATATTGACCATGGATATTTCTGTAGTGTCCTCTCCGATCTTTTCTCCGAAGGAGAAAAGGAGGACTAAGGTGGTTGACTTGTGGGGTATGTGTTTTATAATCATCCTAATGGGGTGGACTTTTTTATTGATGACCCTTGCAGGGCAGATAGTGGGGGATACGGCGTTCTCGTTCCAGGGATTTGCCTGCGTTGAAGGGGTGCTTTCCTACAACTACGTCGATCCATATCTTTATCTTTTGAACTATGATTACCAGAATCCAGCTTCTGCTTCGGGCATACGCGGTGCGGTTACCAATCCTGCAGGGCTTGCGTCGGTTAAAACAGCCGCAGGCGCCGTTGCCGCTGGCCTCGGCCGCACCGGCGGCGTGGAGCTTACCTTGAGTTCCGATATACCCTACGTGGGAAAGATGGAGTTGCCGATATCCTTATACGCCCAGGAGGCGAGCGGTGTATACCTTGGCGGTGCTGCTGTAAGGATGGGTGAGGTGGTTGTGGGTTTTGCCTACGTAGAGGGTGACCGCTTCAACGGGGATATTTTTGCCCGTGCAGAGGTTTCCTTCAGCGTCGCATACTCGTTGCACGACACCCTTACCGAAGCCGATCTGCCCGGCCAGGAGGAAGGAACTACTATCCCTATACTCATAGACCTGAAGGGTGAGGGAGGCGGGTTGATTGTCATTGAGGGCCTAACCCGACTCAGGGCAACGCCCTTCTATCTTATCCTTGCCACCGAAGAGGGGGGGATAAACTACGGCCTCGCTTTTCGTTGGAACACCTTCAATGGCTGGATTGACTATACTGATACCCTTACCCCTGTGTTGAAGCCAACCGGTGCGAGTGTCTACTCTGAATCCGACGAATGGGACGTGGGGGTGGCTATTTCAGCGGTAGTTGAAGGTGGCGAGATATACTCAAACAGATACTCTTCTACCCTGGTTGGGAATGAACTCGGGGTGGTGTTGGGTATCGAGAGGCCAGGGGATTTACTGAGTTGGGGTTTTTCCTTGCAGCAGAGCCTGGGCGCGAACATACTGCGCACAAGGACCGGGCGAAGCAGAAGAGGGGGACTGCCTCGGGTTATCGAGCTAAACACCCAGAACCTCGAGGTGGACGGTGATGCGAGGATTCTCAAGGGTGAGATGACCGTGGTGCTGGGCTACGATGATCTTCAAGTTACTGAAGGGGAGAGTAGGGAGTTGCTTACCCTGCCCCCGCAAACTTCTCTCCGTGCAGGGATTCAAGCAACACCTGGGGATTGGATTATTGATGCAAGTTTCGCTACTTCAAGAACATGGGGGCATGGAACCAGCGGATTATTCTTCGGGACAGGTTTCGGGTACAACTGGAAGGTACCTGTCCGCTTCAGTCAGGCTATCTTCTACCGCGTAACGAAGATAGAAGAGGTGCCTATCTACACCATACCCGGGCTATTCTTCGGTCTATCCACTACGCTGTCATGGCGGGGTGTGGAGCTTGATCTTTCTATCCGTGCAAACACGACAACCGCGCTCTTTGGGAGTTACGCCGCGGCGATCGATCCGGACGTGCCCGATCTTGGGATATTCAACTACCTGAGCGCAGGAGCAGGCTTGAGCTATGGCTTCTAACGTGATGAGTGTTGCCGAACGAAGGAGAAGGGAACGCAAAAAGAGGGTCTTATCGCTTATACTTTCCCTCATTCTTCCAGGTTTAGGCCAGCTTGTTGGTAGAAGAATAGGTATAGGGATTGCTGCCCTTATCCTGGACGTCTGCTTCGTGCTCTTCCCTTTGACCATGATACGGACAGTGGTGATCCAGAACGAACTCACGAATTTAACGTGGCTCATCTGGTTGTTATGGGGTGTTACGTTTGGACTCTATTATCTCCTTGTTGCCTATGACGCCTACCGCGGCACATGGCTCCATGTAGCCCCGTGCAGGCGTGACTGTCCTGCGGAGATAAACGTTTCAGACTACGTAGCGCTGGTCGCAGCGGGCCGTTATGCCGAAGCGGATGAGCTGATCCGGGAGCACGCTCCACTCGCTGCTGTCCTGGGCAGGATATGTCCTGCACCTTGCGAGGAGGTTTGCACCAGAACAAGGATAGAAGAACCTGTGGCCATCCGGGCACTCAAGCGCAGCGCTACAGAGCATGAACTCCCTGCTGTCAAATTTACACTCAGACATCCTCAAAAGGTGGCGGTTGTTGGAGCGGGTCCATCAGGTCTGACCTGTTCCTACTTCCTTGCAAAGCGAGGTTATTCGGTTGACATATTCGATCATGAGGATCAGCCCGGTGGTCTGCTTTTAGTGGCCATTCCTTGTTTCCGCCTTCCGCGCGAAGCCCTTAAGAGAGACATAGACTTCATCCTTTCCTCAAGCGAGGGTATACGGTTCACAGGTGGCAAAGTCCTGGGTGAGAATATTGATCTTTCGGAACTTGAGCGCTCATACGATGCTGTGTATCTCGCGTTGGGTGCTGCTAAACCCAGGCCTTTGATGATAGAAGGGGAAGACCTCAAAGGTGTGCTCCAAGGTCTTGTGTTTCTGCGCGATGTCTGTACGAACTCCTCAAAGTATTCCTTCTCCGGTCACGTTGCGGTGCTTGGCGGAGGCAACACCGCAATAGATTCGGCACGGACCGCGTTGAGACTCGGCGCTAAGAAGGTTACAGTTTTCTACCGCCGCACGCGGGAGCATATGCCTGCGTATCCAACCGATGTGGCCGAGGCTGAGAAGGAAGGGGTGAGGTTCGAGTTCCTGGCCGCTCCATTGAGGTTTGAGGGGAAGGAGTGGGTTAACAAGGTTTGCTTCGCACGCATGAGGCTCAGAGATCATGGGAAAGGACGGCGCTCGGCACTCGAATCGGTTGAGGGCAGAGAGTGGGTAGAGGAGGTCGAGGCGGTGATCGTGGCGGTGGGCCAGGAGCCCGACCTGGAGCTTATGGAACATCTTGGTCTTCCAGTGGATGTGGACGGCAGGATCAAGGTAAATCGCAACCTCCGAATCCCTCGCCGTAAGCTTTTTGCAGGAGGCGACGCTGTTCGCGGCCCTCGGACGGTTGTCGAGGCGGTGGCCGACGGACGTAAGGCGGCCCGGGCCATGGATTTCTTCTTAAGACCGCGTTTCCTGGGCCGGTTCTTTGAAAAGCTAGGTGAGTTCGATCCTGACTTCGGGCTTGAGAAGCTTGGGGGTGCCGCATGGACCGAGAAAAAGCCTGTAGTCAAATCACGGGTCAAAGAACAAACCAATTACAAGAATCCGGATTTTTACGTAGAGACCATGTGCGGATTGACCGGAGAATCAGATCAGGAAGAAGCAAAGCGCTGCCTGCGCTGTCAGCGGTACAACATAGGGTTTGCCTACAAGAGAGGCAAGCAGAAAGGATACGTGTCCTTGGATAAACGCTCATCATGAACGCTAAACCTTCACTCGCTTTAACCATAGCCGGCTCCGACCCTTCGGGAGGCGCGGGCATCCAGGAAGATCTAAAGGTCTTTAACGAACTGGGTGTGCATGGACTTTCAGTAGTCTCAGCGATTACCGTGCAGTCCTCGTTCGGGATGCGTTCCTCGAAAGCCGTCGATCCTGCCCTGGTTTCAGAACAGATCAACTGCCTTCTCGAGGACCGTCTGCCCGCTGCGGCCAAGACCGGGCTTTTGACCGTCGAAGCGCTGCCTGCGATAATTAAATTCCTGAAGAAGGTCTCGTTCCCTGTGGTGGTCGATCCGATCTTTGAATCGGGTTCAGGTCTCCTGCTTGCCTCCCCCCAGATGATAGAGCTTTACCGAAAAGAAGTGATTCCCCGTGCTGCGCTGATCACCCCCAACATACCTGAGGTCGAGGCGATTCTGGATATCACCATCGTTGACAACCGCTCCCTTGAGGGTGCGGCGCGCTCATTGCTCGATCTTGGAGCCAAAGCGGTGCTCATCAAGGGTGGTCACCTTAAAGAGGATCAGGTGGTGGACCTCTACCTTACCCGGACCGATGCCCGCAGATTCGTTAAGCCCCGCAGAGGTTTTCGTGAGGTGCACGGCACCGGATGCGCGCTCTCAGCAGCGATAACCGCGTATTTAGCGAGGGGCTCTTCCATGGCCGATGCCGTTGCTTCCGCTGAAGCCTACGTAGACCGCAAGCTGGCCGACCTTCTCTACGCAGGCGAGGGCACGCCCATAATCAATCACCTCAAGGGCGTGTAGAACGGCCTCTCAGGCCGTTCAAAAATCATAGATTATGCGCTGGCTGAGAACCCGCGCTACATTCTTTGACATGAATGGGCTAAGGGTTATAATTCAATCTCTGTAATCGTTGACTATAGACCAAGGAGGACCCGTGAGCGAAGAAGCCAAGTTTCCGACCATAGGCAAGATATCACCTGAATTCTTCAAATCCGTAATCTATCCTGCTCTGGGTGCTTCACGTCCCGAGGTGCTGGTAGGTCCGCATCACGGGGTGGACATATCAATCGTCCGCACCGCGCCGGGCAAGGTGATGGCCGTAACCACCGATCCCATCTACATCGTTCCGCCTTACGGTTGGGAGGAGGCGGCGTGGTTCGCCTGGCACATCCTGGCATCAGACGTCACCACCTCAGCTTTTCCCCCAGCCTACGTGGTGGTGGACTTCAACCTGCCCATGAGCATCACCGAGGAGCAATTTGCAAGGGTCTGGAAAGTCTTCGACAGGGAGTCGAAAAAATACGGCGCTGCGGTCATCGGCGGGCACACAGCGCGATACACAGGCACCGACTACCCGATGGTCGGGGGGGCGGCATTCATCGCGGTCGGCGACGAGGATGCCTATATCACCCCGCAGATGGCAAAGCCCGGGGATATGCTCTGTATGACCAAGAGCGCTGCGGTCGAGGCGGTAGGCATCTTTGCAAGGCTCTTCAACGATAAGATCAAAGACGAACTTGGTCCTGGGGTTGCTCAAAAGGGCTGGAAGGTCTTCAACCAGATGAGTACGGTTGACGACGCGCTGGCCGCGGCCAGCTTCGGGGTGCGTGAGGAGGGCGTTGGCGCGATGCACGATGCAACCGAGTGCGGCGTAATCGGTGCGGCTATGGAGATGGCCGAGGCGTCAAAGGTAGGACTCGAACTGCACTACGAGGAGATCGTTGTCTATCCTGAGATACGTGCGATATGCGAGATGTTCGGCATGCAGCCGGAGATCTCCATAAGTGAAGGAACGCTGATACTTGCAATCAAGGAGAACCACTGGGAGGCGTTCAAAAGACATATGGCCGCCCGCAACACACCGGTAACCCAGATAGGCCGCTTCCTTACCGCATCCGAGGGAATCATGGTGATCCGCGATGGCAAGCGTCAGCCGTTGGAACACCCCAGGGTTGATCCGTTCTGGTCTGCGTTCGACCGGGCGATGAAGGGATGAGGCTTCCGCGTCTCTACGCCGTAACCGACGAGAAGGTGCTGCCCAATGTCCGGCTGATCCAGAAGGTAGCCGATGTTCTTGAGGCAGGGGTGAGACTTCTTCAGGTGCGGTTCAAGAAGACCCCGGCTCGTGAGCAGTTAAGCCTGGGTCAGGAGATCAGGGTACTCACCAGTAAATATAACGCCCTGCTTGTGGTCAACGACTCGCCTGAGCTTGCCAAGGAGATAGGCGCGGACGGCGTTCACCTGGGAGCGGACGATCCTAAGGTTCCGTATGCACGTAAGATACTCGGCCCGGACGCGATCGTCGGCGTCTCATGCTACGAAGATATCCGGCTGGTCAGGCAATTCTCGCCGGGTGATGTCTCATACATAGGCCTTTCAAGCCCTTACCCTTCGAGCACCAAGCACAAGGAGGTGGTATCCTTGCCTCGATTCAGGGAACTGGTTGCCGCAAGCCGCCTGCCTTGCTACGCGATAGGCGGGATCACGCCCGAGAGGGCAGGCCAGATGCTCGATGCCGGATGCCACGGTGTTGCGGTGATCTCGGC